>CBFGVC010000023.1:0-18620 GCA_965652255.1 uncultured Fibrobacteria bacterium
CGATGGCCTTGATGCCCGTCTCGAGGGGTTCGTGCACGTTCTGGCGGCGGATGATACCGGGGGCCTTCAGTTCGATGGGCCGGGTGTGCGTGCGATCGAGCGCGGGACCGCCGTCGAGCGGCTCGCCCAGCGCGTTGATCACGCGGCCGAGGATGCCCTCGCCCACGGGCACCGAGGCGATCTGCTTCGTACGGGTGACCTTGTCCCCCTCGCGCGCGGCGGCCGCGTCGCCGAGGAGCGCGATGCCCACGCTGTCCTCCTCGAGGTTCAGCACGAGGCCCGAGACCGGGCCCTTGCCGGTCTGCACCTCGACCAGCTCGCCGGCCATGGCCTCGGTGAGGCCATGCACGCGGGCGATGCCGTCGCCCACCTGGAGCACGGTGCCCGTCTCGTAGCGGTCGGCGGCGAGGTCGAGCGACTCGAGCTGGGTCTTGAGAAGGCTGCTGATTTCGTCGGGTTTGATCTGGGTGGCCATGATGCTTTGGGTTCCTTTTCTTTCGCCGCGGGCTTTCGTGGGCTATGCGGCAATGAGGCGGCGACGCGCCTCCTCGAGCTGGTGACGCAGGCTGGTGTCGGTGACGAGACCGTCCTCCTCCACGCGAAATCCCGCGATGAGGGAAGGGTCGGTATCGTTCTCGAGCAGGTAGGTGCTGCCGGGGGCCCGCGCGGCCAGGCCCTTGGCCAGCGCGTCGAGCTGTTCCGCGGTCAGCGGGGAGGCGCTCGTCACGCGGGCGCGACGGACCTTGCGGGACGCCTCCTCGAGGCGAAGAAAGCCTTCCGCCACCTCGGGCAGGAGGTTCAGGCGATCCTTCGTCTCGAGCAGCTTCAGCAAGCGCTTCACCGGCTCCGAGGCCTTGTCGGCCACGGGCTTCAGCAAAAGCGCGCGCTTCTCGCCCGAGAGGGCGGGGAGCCGGAGCGCGCGAACGAACGCGGGGCTCTTGGCGAACGATGCACGCACCGCCTCCAGGTCTTCGCGCGCCTGCGCCGTCTCGCCCCGCGCGGACGTGAACTCGAGGAAGGTCCTCGCGTACACTTTCGCCGCCTTGGAGATGCCCCGTGCCATGCTTTTCGTGTTCCTTGTCTTTTCTAGGCCTTGGGCGCCGTTTCACGGATCAATTGATCCACCAGCGCGCGGGTTTTGGCGTCGTCCAGGTTTTGGCGCACGAGCTTCTCGGCGATGCCCACGGAAAGCTCCGCGGTCGTCTTGCGCAGCTCGGCCACGGCCGAGCGCGTCTGCGCCTCGATCTCCTGCTGCGCCTGGGCGAGGATGCGGCGCTTCTCTTCCTGCGCGGCCGTCTCGACGCCCTTGCGCAGCGACTCGCCGGCCTCGCGGGCGGCCTGCACGATGCGTCCGGCCTCGGCGCGGGCCTCGGCGAGCACCTTGGCCTGTTCCTCCGCAAGGCGCGCGTTCTCGGACTTCACGCGCTCGGCCTGCTCGAGGCTTTCGCGCACGGCCAGCTCGCGCGCGTCGAGCGCGTCGATGATGGGCGTCCAGGCGTACTTCTTCAGGACGAGCAGCAAGAGGACGAAGACGATCAGCGCCCAGATGCCCACGCCGGGGTCGAAGCGCAGCAGCGGCGAGCCGCCCTGCTCCGCGGCCGTGGGATCGGGCGCGGCGAGCGCCGTGCCCGCCAGGGCGAGCACGGCCGCCAAGGCCGGAATCATCCCGTGTTTGAAACGGTTCATGCGAGCTTCCCTTCGTTCCGCGCGCGGCGGATTACTGGCCGATCGCGAGGAAGCTGATGACGCAGGCGAACAGCGCGACGCCTTCCACGAGGGCGGCGGCGATCAGCATGGTCGTGCGGATGTTGCCGGCGGCTTCGGGTTGGCGGGCGATGCCCTCGAGCGCCGCGCCGGCCAGCTTGCCGATGCCGAGGCCCGCGCCGATGGCGGCGAGGCCCGCGCCGATGCCGGCGGAGAGCGATCCGAGCTTGATGATTTCCTGTTCCATGATGCGACTCCTTGGAGGGGTTTGGCTGAAAGGTTCTCAGTGTTCCTGGTGGACGGCCTGCCCGATGAACAGGCTGCCCAACAGCGTGAAGATGTAGGCCTGCAGGAAGGCCACCAGGATCTCGATGAGGTAGATGAAGAGCGTGAAGGGCACGAGGGGAATGGCCGCCAGGTGCGACTTGAATACGACGATGAGGCCGAGCAGCGCGAAGATCAGCGCGTGGCCGGCGGTGAGGTTCGCGAAAAGACGCAGGGCCAGCGCGAAGGCCTTGGTGAACAGGCCCACGAACTCGATCACCGCCATCACGGGAATCAGCCAGATCGGAAGCCCGCCGGGCACGAGGTTCGCGAAGTAGTGGCCGACGCCGTTGCGCCGCATGCCCGCCGCGTTGAAGAGAATGAACACCAGGATGGCGAAGGTCGCCGTGAAGTTGATGTTCGCGGTGGCCGTGCCCATGCCGGGCACCAGCCCGAGCAGGTTGAGGGCCAGGAAGAAGAAGAAGATGGTCAGGAAGAAGGGCATCCACTTGCGGGCATCCTTCTCGCCGAGATTCGGGACCAGCACCCCATCGCGCAGGAACACCACGAAGGATTCGATCAGGTGCCCCACGCGCCCCACCGGCGCGTGGCCCGCGTAGCGTCGCTTCGTCGGCAGGAGCAGCAGAAGCAGCAAGCCGGCCGCCAGGAAGGTCATGAAGACGTGCAGGGAAAGCCCCGCCTGGATCCCGAACATCTCCCAGGTGGGGAAGTACACCTTGGGGCCCCAGGGAGTCACGTACCAGTACTTCGCGTTGACGATGTGGCCGAGGACGAACTCGCCCAGGTCCTCGCCGCGCGCCGGGGCGGCGGACACGGCCACGAACAGGAAGGACAGGATCGGGAGGACGAGACGGCGGAGATTCATCGCGCGAGCAGCTCCGGATGACGGACGACGTGGCGGATCTCGACCGCCTGGAAGACAGCGTACGCGGCCATGGCCGCGAACACGAACGAGTACAAGGCGGGGCCCGCCGCCACGAGCCGGATCACCACGAGCATGACCCCGGCGACCACGACCAGGCGGGCAAGCATCGAGACGAGCACGAGGCGAACGGGATCCATGCCGAAGCGGAGCTTGAGGGCGCCCACCGCGGCCAGCGCGTTGGCGGCCATCAGCAGCACGCCGGCGACGGCGGCGACGGGGTGGAGGGAGTTCCAAAACGAGGCGAGAACGACGACCCCCGCGCAGAGCGCCAAAGTCGCGAGGCCGAGCGTTTTGGTGAAGGCGGTCACGATTCCCCGGGGAAGCGCGGGCCGAACTCGCGGCCCGCCATTGGAACGGGCCGAAATAGTAGTAAGCCCGACGCGAGGCTCAAAGAGAAAAAGCGCTTTAAATCACGATGCGACGGGCCTTTCGGAGGGATTCACCGCCCCGGAGGATTGGGACTTTTCGGACGATTCCCGTTGCCGGACGAAGGCTTGCCGCGGGATTTTCCCTCCCCCTCCTTGCCCAGGTTCCGGACGACCCGATAGACCCCGACCCCTGCCCCGGCGATCCCGAAAAGCGCGCCCGTCAAGGTGCCCCACGGCTCGAACCCCCATCGCGTCCCGAGCCAGTGCCCCAGCCAGGTGCCCCCGCCGATCCACACGGCCAGCGTTCCGCCCAAGGTCAGCAAAGCGGCCAATTCCGGGGGGATCTTCGGGGACCTCGGCATTTTCGGGGTTAACCTCGTGTCTGATCTTCGCGCGCGCCTCAGCCCCATCCCCATATCCTCACCCCACCCCCGTCCCCTCTCCATCGCGCAAGCGATTGATGGAGAGGGGAGGGGTGAAGGGGGCTTAGCCCCGAGGTCTTTGACTTTCCCGGGGATTGGGGCGAGGGCAGGGCGGGGGTTGGGGGTGAGGACTATTCCTTCGCTTCCATCACGCTCATGCCCTGGAACACGGCGCCTTCCTGCACCACCAGCTCCCGCGCATGCAGGTCGCCGCGCAGCATCGACTTCTCCTCGAGCACGAGCTTCTCCTGCACATGGATGTTGCCCAGCAGGCGGCCCGCCACGGCGGCGCCGCGCGCGACCACGTCTCCCTCGATGCTGCCCGTGATGCTCAGCACCAGCGTTCCCCCCACGGAGACCGCTCCCTTGATCGCGCCCTCGACGCGCAGGTCATGCTCCACCGACATGTCGCCGGTGATGCGGGTTCCCTCTCCGATGAAGGTCATGCTGGTGGCTGCGTGCTTGGACATGGTTTTACCTCGAAAAAGAAAGGGCAGGTGTCGCAGGGGCGAATAATTATTCGCCCCTACTCCAGGTACGTCAACGGATCCACCGCCCTGCCCTTGAAGATAATCTCGAAGTGCAAATGCGGCCCGAGGCTGCGCCCCGTGTTTCCCACCACCCCCAAGGGATCCCCCTTGCCCAGCTGGTCGCCGGGCTTCACGAAGGCCCGCGAAAGGTGCCCGTAAACGGTTTCCATGTCGAAATCGTGGTTGATGCGGACATAGCGGCCCAGGTCGTTGTCCCAGCCCTGCTCGGTGACGGTGCCGCGCGCGGCGCTGACCACCACCGCGTTTTCCTCGCCCATGATGTCGATGCCGTCGTGCCGAGGCTCCGCGCCTCCGGCGGAGAACCGCTGGGTGATGATGCCCGACACCGGCCAGATGTCGGGACGGCGCTCGCGCGAGCGCGCCGCGTCCGTTCCCTCGATCCGGCGGTTCACGGCCTGGATGTTCTCGAGCCAGGCCCCGGGATCCCCCTGGGTCCAGCCCGGGGCCGAGCCCCCCGACCGGCCGGCCTCGGGCGTGGCCGGAGCCACGAAGGCCTGCAGGATCTCCCGGATGGCCCGCTCCTTTCGCGCAACCTCAGCCAGCTCTTCCTCGAGCTGGCCAAGCCGCTGCTGGCGGGCCAGCAACTCCTGGTTGCGGGCGGCGAGGTGATCGGCCATCAGCACCTTGCCCTGGATCTGGGCGAGCTTCACCGCCGCGAATCCCGCGGCGAACACGGCGATCACGCTCGCGTAAAAAAGGAACTCGAAGAACGGGCGCCGCAGCCTGAAGGTCCACGCCTCGCCCGAGCCTTCGGGAAGGATCTGGATGGTGATGAAACGCTTGCGGCGGGGCACGGGGGAGAAGTTACGAATTACGAGTTACGAGTTTCGAACAATGGGGACTCACGGATGACCGAAAGGAAAGCGCCGGGCAAGCTACGCTTCGGGATTTCCCGCCAGGCTTCCCTGCCTTGACTCGTAATTCGTAACTCGTAACTCGTAATTGAACGAAGATTCGCCCCGAAGCATCACCCTCGCCTTCCCTGCCGAAGCAAGGCTATCAGGTTGTTCAAATCGTCACGATTCACGTACCTGAATTCCACCACGCCCTTGCGCGCGCCCCCGCGCAGCGAGGCGCGCATGCCGGTGAGGGAGCGCAGCTCGTCGAGGAAGGCGCGCGTGTCGGCGTCGTGGATGCGGGCCGGCTTGGCGGGCCGCGCCGCCCGCTCCGCCTCGCGCACGCTCAGCGCCGAGTCGAGCAGGGCGCGGGCGCGGCGCACCTGCTCCGCCCCCGAGAACGACAAAAGCGCGCGGCCATGGCCCGCGCTGATCTTGCCCTCCTGCAGCCAGGCGCGCACGTCGGGCTCCAGCTTGAGCAGGCGTAGCGTGTTGGTCACGGCCGCGCGGCTCTTGCCCACGCGCTCGGCCACTTGCTCGTGCGTGAGGCCCAGCGCGTTCACCAGTTCCTCGTAGGCAAGCGCCTCCTCGAGCGGGTTCAGCTGCACGCGCTGGACGTTCTCGACCAGCGCCAGCTCGCGCATGTCGCGGTCCGAGACCTGGTCGCGCACCAGGGCCGGAATGCGCTCGCGCCCCAAGGACCGGAAGGCGCGGAAGCGCCGCTCGCCCGAGACGATCTGGTAGCCCTCGCCGTGGCGGCGAAGGAGGATGGGCTGCATCAGCCCGCTCTGGGCGATGGAGTCGGCGAGGTGCTTCAGCTCGTCGGCGGCGAACTCGCGCCGCGGCTGGAACGGATTGGGCGCGATGCGCGCAAGCTCGACCTCGTGCACCGGCGAGCCGGTGCGGGGATCCGACACCTCGGAGCCGAGGTTCGCGAAGATGGCGTCGAGGCCCTTGCCCAGCGCGCGTCGGGAGCTCATCGCGTGGCCCTCATTTCTCGAGGATTTCCCGCGCCAGCTCCATGTAGCGCACCGCGCCCACGGAAACCACGTCGTAAAGGATCACGGGCTTGCCGAACGAGGGCGCCTCCGAGAGCTTCACGCTGCGCGGGATGATGGTCTTGAACACCTTCTCCGAGAAGGTGTTTTGCACGTCCTCCGCCACCTGCTTCGAGAGGTTGAGGCGGCTGTCGTACATCGTGAGCAGCGCCCCCTCGATGGTGAGGGCCGGGTTCGTGCTCTGCTGCACCAGCCGGATCGTGTTCAAAAGCTCGGCCAGGCCCTGCAGCGCGTAGTACTCGCACTGGATGGGAATCAGCACCGAGTCGGCCGCGGTGAGCACGTTGAGGGTGAGGATGTTCAGGCTCGGCGGCGAGTCGATCAGGATGAAGTCGTAGTCGTCCTTCACCGCGTCGAGCACGCGCTTGAGACGGCGCTCGCGCTTTTCTTCCTGCAGCAGCTTGACCTCGAGGCCCGCCAGCGAACGGGAGCACGGGAACAACTCGAGATAGCCCATGCTGCTCTTGCGGATGTATTCGCGGATGCGCTCGCGCGAGATCGCGTCGTCGGGCAGAAGCAACGCGTCGTAGATGTCGTTCTCGAAGCCTTCGTCGAAGCCCAGGCCCTGCGTCGAGTTCGCCTGCGGATCCATGTCCACCAGCAGCACGCGTTTCTCCATCGCGGCCAAGGCCGCGGCGAGATTGACGCAGGTGGTGGTCTTCCCCACCCCGCCCTTCTGGTTGCATGCCGCGATGATGCGCGTCAACTCAGGCCTCCCCCGCCTTCCATGCCACGATCACAAAATACCTGCGCGCGATGCCCGGCAGCGAATATTCGTGCGATTCGATCTTCTCGTAACCGGGAGGCAACTCGTGCTGCGGTTCGGTCTTGAAGGTCATGAACTGGCCCTGCGGCTTCAGCATCTTGTAGGCCAGCTTGGCGTCGCGCGTAAACTCGCCGAAGGCGCGGCAGCACACCACATCCATGTGCGACAGGTACACCCGCTCCACGCGCTCCGTGAGGATATGGAAATTGGGGATGCGCACTTCGCGGATGATCTCTTGCATCAACGCGCACTTCTTCTGGTTCGGCTCGATGGCGAAAAAGTCGATGTCCGGGCAGGCGATCGCCAGCGGCAGCGACGGAAGTCCCGGGCCCGCGCCCATGTCGGCCAGCTTGTTCACTTCCTGAAAAAACGGGATAAGCTGGAGGGAGTCGACGATGTGACGCTCCCAGATCAGGGCTTCGTCCTGCTGGCTGACCAGGTTCAGGTTCCTGTTCCAGCGCCTGTAAATACCCTCCAGCACCCGGAGCTTGTTCTGGACTTTTTCGTCGAAGGTGCCAGGGTCGATGAGAAGGCCTTGCATTTCGGGAAATGTACCACAAGCCCCCCCGGATTCAAGGCGAATCTTGGGGAGGGCTGGTTTCACGTGAAACGGACCCGAATTTCATCCGGTCTAGGGGTAATTCATGAACTACCCCTACGGACGTTTCACGTGAAACAACCGGGACGAAGCTTGGGTTGGGGGTATCTCCGCCGGCCACGGGTGTCCGTGATGACCTTGCCGAACCCTCCGGAGCGTCGGAGGCGGACCCGGGGAGCCCAGGCCGCCCGGGTCCCCGGTTATGTTTCACGTGGAACATCGGAGAGCGGGACGAGGCAAGACGACAGTGGCGGTTTTGTCGATGCCCCCCGGGGTGCCGGAACCGGGGGGGTTGATCCCCGGTGGGGGCAGGGCCATGGGGACCCCCGGGGGGTAGGGGCAAATGATCATTTGCCCCTACAAGGACTGACCGCCGGAGGCGGTCAGTCCTTGTCCATCGACAAAACCGCCAGAAACGCTTCCTGGGGGATTTCGACGGTACCCACGGCCTTCATGCGCTTTTTGCCCTCTTTCTGCTTCTCGAGCAGCTTGCGCTTGCGGGTGATGTCGCCGCCGTAGCACTTGGCCGTGACGTTCTTGCGCAACGCCTTGACGGTGGTTCGGGCGATGACGCGGCCGCCGATGGCGGCCTGGATGGCCACCTCGAACATCTGCTGCGGAATCAGCTCCTTGAGCTTGGTGCAAAGCGCGTTGCCCCAGGTGTAGGCCTTGTCCTTGTGGATGATGACCGAAAAGGCATCCACCGGATCCCCGTTCAAGAGGATGTCGAGCTTGACCAAAGATCCCTTTCGATACCCGATGGGCTCGTAGTCGAACGAAGCATACCCCTTGGAGGCCGACTTCATCTTGTCGAAAAAGTCGAACATGATTTCGCCCAGGGGAAACTCGTACGAAAGGCTGACCTTGTCGGGGGTCACATACTCCATGTGGGTGTAAACCCCCCGCTTCTCCTCGCCCAGCTTCATGATCGCCCCCACGTATTCCTTGGGGACGATGATCTGCGACTTGACGAACGGCTCCTCGATGGCGTCGTATTTGCCGGCATCGGGAAGCTTGCTGGGGTTTTCGATGGTGATGACGCTGCCGTCGGAGACGTGCACGTGGTATTCGACGTTGGGCACGGTCGAAATCACGTTCATGTTGAACTCGCGGTCGAGCCGCTCGCGCACCACCTCCATGTGGAGCAGGCCCAGGAAACCAACGCGGTAGCCGAAGCCCAGCGCCTGGGAGGTCTCCGGGGTCCAGGACAGCGCCGAGTCGTTGAGCGCCAGCTTCTCCAGCGCGTCGCGAAGATCCTCGAAATCCTCGGCTTCCACCGGGTAAATGCCGGCGAACACCATGGGAATGATCTCCTTGTAGCCCTTGAGCGGCGTCGCCGCGGGATTCCGCCGATCGATGACCGTGTCCCCGATCTTGGTGTCGGCCACGTTCTTGATGTTGGCCACCATGTAGCCCACTTCCCCGGCCGCCAGCGATTCCGTGGGGTTGCGGTCAAGGGTCAGGAAGCCGATCTCGGTGATTTCGTAATCCTTGCCCGTCGCCATCAGCTTGATGGGGGCCTTGCGCTCGAACACGCCGTCGTAGACGCGGATGTAGGCGATGGCCCCGCGGTACGAGTCGAACTTGGAGTCGAAAATCAGGGCGCGGGGGGGTGCATTCCGGTCTCCCTTCGGCGGGGGAATCACCTCGATGACCCTGTCGATCAGCTCCTTGATCCCGATGCCTTCCTTGGCCGAAACCCGCGGTATCGTGTCGGGATCGATACCGATCAATTCCCCGATGCTCTCGGCGATGTCGTCGGGATGAGCGGACGGAAGATCGATTTTATTGAGAATCGGAAGGATGGTTAAATCGTTGTCAAGCGCCAGGTACAGGTTGCTGAGCGTTTGCGCTTCGATGCCTTGGGTGGCGTCCACCACCAGGATGGCGCCTTCGCAGGCCGCCAGGCTGCGCGAGACCTCGTAGGTGAAGTCAACGTGCCCCGGGGTGTCGATCAGGTTGAGAAAATATTCCTCGCCCTGATGGATGTAGCGCATGCGGATGGCATGCGACTTGATCGTGATGCCGCGCTCCCGCTCCAGGTCCATGTCGTCGAGCACCTGCGCCTGCATCTGCTGGCGCGTGATGGTGGCGGTCGTCTCCAGCATGCGGTCGGCGAGCGTGGACTTGCCGTGGTCGATGTGGGCGATGATGCAGAAGTTGCGGATTCGTTCGGGGGCGGGGCGCATGGGGTTCCTGGGTGGGCGCGGAAGGGATGGAAAAATACCTATCGCCCCGACGTTTCGCGGGAAACCTTCCCGTTTTTGTATAATATGCGCCCGCCATTTTCATCTCCGCGCGCTTGGCCCGCGGATGTCGAGAGGATCCCGAAATGACCCACGCTTCCTTCCGGAAATTCTCCCTTGCCCTGCCGTTCGCCCTCGCCTTGGCCGCCGCATCGGCGTTCGGACACGACCACGGCGATCACGACCACGGCGAGGGCGCCGGCGGCATGCGCGAGTTCAAGCGCGACTTCTCGAAGACCGAAAAGATCGTCGCCGAGATCAAGACGCACGAAGGGGTGATGTCCTTCGAGCTGAATTTCAAGTCGGCCCCCAACACGGTGGCCAACTTCATGCACCTGGCCGACGAGGGCTTTTACACGAAGACGACCTTCCACCGCGTGATCCAGGGGTTCATGATCCAGGGCGGTGATCCCAAGGGCGACGGCACCGGCGGCCCCGGCTACGCCATCGCCGACGAGATCGACGAAAAGTTGAAGCACGAGACGGGGACGCTCTCGATGGCCAACGCCGGCCCGAACACGGGCGGCTCGCAGTTCTTCATCTGCCACGGCCCCCAGCCCCACCTCGACGGTCGCCATACGATCTTCGGAAAGATGACCTCCGGATACGACGTGCTCGCGCGCGTCGAAAAGGGCGACCCCATCCTCGAGGTCAAGGTCACCGAAACCAAGAAGCGCTGAACGCAAGGATCCCGTTGAAGAAGCCGAAGAAAGCGGCGCCGAAGGCGCCGTCGAAGAAAAAGCCCGCCGCGAAGGCCGCGCCCAAAAAGTCCGCGGCGGCGAAGAAGCCCGCGACGAAGAAGCCCGCCGCGGCAGGGACGACGCATCCGGCGTCCAAGGCGGCGAAGAAAAACCCGCCTGCGAAGGCGAAGCCCGCCCCTGCGAAAAAACCCTCCGCAGGGACGACGCATGCGTCGTCCAAAGCGAAGGCGACGCCCCCGAAGACCCCGCCGGCGAAAGCCGCGCCCGCGAAGGAAACCCCCGCCGCCAAATCCGCATCCGCCAAGGACGCGAAATCCGCAGGGGCAACGCACGCGTCGTCCTCTTCGAAAGCCAAGGCCGCCAAGGAGCCCAAGGCCGCGCCCGTCGTCGAGACCATCCCCGCCCTCACCGACGTGAAGCGTCCCGCCAAGCCCTTCTTCATGGAGGTGAAGCCGGGCGTGGAGCGGGTGATCAAGCGCGGCGACAAGACCGCGGCCTCGCAGGCCATCGACCTGCAGGCGCGCCGCAAGGGCCCGACGGCGGAGGAAACGCCGGAGGAGCTGGCCGAGCGCATCGAGCGCGAGCTGCAAAGCCAATCCTTCATGCGACGCGTTCCCGTGCGCCGGCAGATGTGCACCAAGTGCGGCATCAACGTGGTGACCCCGCGCTTCACGATCGACCGCGAGCTGGGGTACTGCGAGATCTGCGCCGAGATCCTGCGCCTGGGCGAGACCAAGGAAGCCAAGCGCATGGAGTTCAACCTTTCGCTGAAGAAGGAAGGCGAGGGGAGCGAGTCGGGCGAGGGCGGCGACAGTTCTTCCGAGGAGTCCGAGGAGGAAGCCGTCCCGGAGGACCTGGACGACTAGGATGTCCCCGGGCCGCGCCGGCCTTGGCGGGCGCGAGGCGGGACTCGACGCCGCGCGCGCCCTCGCGGTGATCGGCATGATGGCCGCGCACACGGCGCGGCTGATCCCTTCGGACCTGCGCCCCGTCTGGGCGCGCGGAGTCCTTCTTTTCGAACCCATCATCCCGACCCTTTTCCTGCTGATGGTCGGCTTGTCGCTGGCCCGCTCGCTGGAGGCCGCCATCCTTCGCGGGGCGACGACGGGCGCGTGGTATGCGCGCCAGGCGCGCCGCGCCGCGATCCTGTGGGCGATCTCCTCGCTGTTCTACGTGCTCGAGCTGGGCGCGCGCTTTCCCGACTTCGTCACCGCCAGCGGCATCCTCGCGAACATCGCCTACGCGATCCTGATCGCGGGCGGGCTGCTGGCTTTATCAGCGCTTCCGGCGCTCCCGGGGCTGCCGCCCGCGCGATGGTCGCCCGCCCTGGCTCCCGCCGCGGCACTGGCGGCGGGGACGGCGATCTTCGTGTATCTCGACGCCCGGGGCGCGCGCGTCTTCGCGGTGAATGCCGGCAACGCCCCCTTCCTGCCCTTGTGGCTTTTCGCACTGGCGGGCGCGGCGTGGGGAGCGTCCGGCCGCGCGCCGGTCGCGCGCGCCGCCCGCGTCGCCGTGGCGACGCTGGGGGCGGCCCTGGCCGCCTGGTTGATCTTGCGCCATGGGGCGGAGGCGCTCTTCACCAAGCCGGTCGGCCGTAGCGACGCGGGCCGCGACCTCGCGGCGCCGCTCCTGGGCGGCGGCGAGGCCTTGCACGTGGCCTACTACAACCTGCGGCCCGTGCTGGCGGTAACGTGCCTTGGGATCCAACTGGCGGCCTTGACCTTGCTCGGCGCCGTCTTGCGAAAGGTTCCCGAGGGCGCGGCACGCGTCGCCTTCGCGCTGGGGCGGCGCGCGCTGGACGCCTATATCCTCCATCTCGCGCTGCTGGCCGTGCTGGTGGTTTCCTTTGGAAAACAGCCCTTGGACGGAGTAACAGGCTCGGCGGTTCTGATTGGCGTCATTATTGTCTGCCAAGGGTGGACTTTTTTTCGTCGGCAACATATTTAAGGGCCTTTTATTCTCCTCCGCCGATATTTTGTGCGGAACCAACGCCCGCGCTATAGATTCAACCGGTACAGGAGCACCCGGCGCGGTCGGGGCCCATGAAACAACATTTCGTGCCGAGGCAAGGACCATGGGGGGCCGCGGCAAGAAAGGGACGGAGCCATGAACAAGGCCTTCATTCGAAAAATCCTTTGGGCGATTCCGTTGTGCGCGGCCACGGCCCACGCGCAAATCAACGTTCTCAGCGAAGAAGAAATCGCCGCAGGCTACGAGAACCTGTTCGATGGAATCGCCGCCTTGAGCGTAAAATGGTACGGCGTGACCGGCGGCAGCCAGACTTCCTACAGCGCCAACAACAACCCGCCATCCAGCTGGATCGTGACGAACGAGGGCGAGCACAAGATCATCCAGATATCGACGGGCAGCCAAGGCCACCTCGTGACGCGCGATTCCACCTATCGCAACTTCGACCTGAAGACGGAATGGAAGGTGCCGACGCAGGGCAATAGCGGCATCTTCATCCGCTTCCTCAAGATCGCGAGCTGGGCCGGGGCCTCGGGCCCCGAGGCGCAGGTTGTCGACATCGCGCATAGCGATGGGCAGGGAACCTACACGCGTCCGGGCACCGCGTACGACATGATTCCGCTCCGCCAAGGCCGCACCACATGGTTCAAGCCCACGGGCCAGTGGAACGAGTTCCGCATCATCGCCTACGAGAACCGCATCGCGCACTACGGCAACGGCGTCAAGCTTCTCGAGTACGACATGACCTCCGACGCATATCTCGCCCGCTACGCCGTCAGCAAGTACCGCACCTTCCCGCGCTACAAGGAAGTCCACGCGGGTTCAATCTACCTGCAGCACCATGGCGAGGCCGGAATCGGGTATCGCAACCTTAAAGTCAAGAAGTTCACCGATAGCACCATGAATCCCTGGGCTCCCGGTTCCCCGTACCTGAACGCGGCCGGAACGGAGCTGCTTGACACGCTGCCGATGACCCTGGCAATGTTTCCCCCCGTCTCCATCGCCCCGGCCCGCGGCCTGCGCGACCTTGGCGACGTGAAGCTGTCGCGCGAAGGCAATGGGATTTTGGTTCGCCTGGCCACCCGCGCCGACTACGACTTCGAGGTGCGCGGCTTGAATGGCGCGTCGATCGCGCGTCATCAAGTCAAGGGCGGCGACCGCTTCGTGTTGCCGCTGGACGGCGCGCCGGGCACCCGCATCCTGACGATCTCCGCCAAGGGCCGAACCATTTACCAGCGCGCCCTGCCACCCCTCTAACTGTCGCCAATTCCAAGCTCCCCCAGAGGATGATCATGAAATCTTTGCTTCGCATGGCGCCGCTTCTCGCGGCACTTTTCCCCCTCGTTGCCCAGGCCCAAACGGATTTCGCCAAGCCTTCGTTCAGCGTTTTTCATGAGATGGGGCGAATCGAGGATGCGACCTTCGACAACACGCTTCCCCTCGACGACGCCTGGATGCACCGCAGCGGCGCCTGGGTCAACCTGAAGGGCCAGCGCGGCGACAGGCTCTCGCTCGATCTCCTGATCGGAGGCATTTACTGGACCGCCACCAAGGAGCAGTCGGATCCGAACACGAAGGCGCGGTTTTTCGCCGCCTCGGTGCCGCGCTTCGACGTCGGGTACAAGTTCGGCGACGTGGAGGATCCGTTCCTCAGGCTCAACGCCGGCATTTTCAACTACAAGTACAACGAGTATGCGCGCAACCTCGGAGAGTACGCCTTCCGCACCGGCACGTATCCCGGGTGGGTGACCTCGGGCGGCCTGACCTTCGTGGGCACGGCCGGCGCGCAGGTCACCGGCTTCAAGCTCTCGCAATCCTTCGGATCTTTCTCGCACGACCTGATCACGTCGCTGGAAACCGAGGTGATTCCCACCTACGACGTTTCCCTGACCTACATCGCCAAGTACAACTGGAACAACGTCGTGAAGGCGGGCGGCGGCGTTCAGCTCTCCCGCGTGCTGCCCGCGACCCCCAGCCGCACCAACCCGAATCGCATCCCCGACCCCCTGCATCCCAGCGGCTACAACCCGAACGTCACCAACCGCTATTTCGAGCACAACGGGGAGTGGTACCTCGACTGGCCCGAGTACTACCTGAACCTGATGGCTCACCCCTCCACCACCGGCGAGGACAGCGCCCGCTACATCCACGCCATGGCGGTGCTGGACAGCGCCCGCGGGCGCGACATCAGCGGCACGCCCCTGGACGGGGGAGCCGGCGCGCCGCTGATCAACGTGGACTACCAGAATTACAAGGCGTCCGGCATCAAGCCGCTCGCCGTCTTCTCGGTCGACCCGAAACCGCTCCTGGGCGGGCTTCCGATGCTGGGCCGGAACGATCTCGTCCTTTACGGCGAGGCCGCCTTGCTGGGCGTCAAGGACTATCCCATCTTCTACGACGACTGGACGAAGCGCGTTCCCGTGATGGTCGGATTCAACATTCCCGCCTTCAGGTTGCTCGACGTGCTGGCGCTCGAGGTCGAATACTACGGATCGGAATATCCCGACAACTACTTCATGCTCATGAGCGGCGGCGTACAGGGCATGCCGTGGCCGACCATCACCGAATCCGGCGGCTTCTCCACGTCCGATTGGAAGGATGACAACTGGAAATGGTCGGTGTTCGCCCAGCGCAGCGTCGTGGACGGAGTCCACCTGTCCCTGCAAGTCGCCCGCGACCATGCCCGTGCCTGGGCATTTCCGACCGGAAAGACGCACTGGGGCATCTTCAACCGGGACGAAGGCTATTACTGGATGTTGCGGTTGACCGCCAACCTTTGAGACGATCCGGGCTGCAGGATCCGCAGGGGGGCCTCCTTTCGGGGGCCCTTTCTTGTTCGGGGTTCTCCGCAGGCCCCGACTTGGTCCGGAATCCGGCCCCGGGCGCTTGCCCCGGCGCAGGCCGGGGAAGGAGCGACTCCAACGGAACCCCCCAAAAAACCGAAATTGGAGGTTTCAGGGCGTTTTCCAGATCGTCGGATCCCCCGGCAATAGGCAATAGAACAATGCAACAATAGAGCAATGGAGCGCCGGCAGGCTTCTGCGTTTATTGTTGCATTGTTCTATTGCTGCATTGTCTTTCCCGCCTTCCCGCCATCTCTCCCCCCCCTTCTATCAATACATCGCGATAAACCGATTTATCCCCTTTCCCGTTTAGTACATTGGCGTCCCCAAAGGAGATTCCACATGTCGAAGCATTTGTTCACTTCCGAATCCGTCTCGATGGGCCACCCCGACAAGATGGCCGACCAGATTTCCGACTCGATCCTCGACGCCATGCTCGAGCAGGATCCCAAGTCGCGCGTCGCCTGCGAGACGCTCATCACCACCGGCCTCGTGGTCGTGGCCGGCGAGATCACCACCAAGGCCAACATCGACTTCCAGCAGGTCGTGCGCGAGGCCATCAAGCGCACCGGCTACGACGACGCGGCCAAGGGCTTCGACTACAAGACCTGCGGCGTCACCATCGCGCTCGACAAGCAAAGCCCCGACATCTCGCAGGGCGTGAGCGAAGGCGAGGGTTTGCACAAGGAGCAGGGCGCCGGCGACCAGGGCCTGATGTTCGGCTTCGCCTGCCGCGAGACCGACGTGCTCATGCCGCTGCCCATCCACCTCTCGCACCGCCTGATGGAGAAGCTCGCCGAGCTGCGCGAGAACGGCACGCTCAAGTGGCTGCGCCCCGACTCGAAGTCGCAGGTGACGGTGGAATACGGCGCCGACGGCAAGCCGGCGCGCGTCGACACGGTCGTGATCTCGACCCAGCACGACGAGGCCGTGGACCACGCCACCATCGAGAAGGAAATCATCGAGAAGTGCGTGAAGGCCGTGATCCCGGCGGATCTCCTCAAGGACACCCGCTACCTCATCAACCCCACCGGCCGCTTCGTCGTGGGCGGCCCCATGGGCGACTGCGGTCTCACCGGCCGCAAGATCATCGTGGACACCTATGGTGGAATGGGGCGGCATGGGGGCGGCGCGTTCTCGGGCAAGGATCCCTCGAAGGTGGACCGCTCGGCGGCATACGCCGCCCGCTACGTGGCGAAGAACCTCGTGGCCTCGGGCCTCGCCGACCGCATCGAGGTGCAGGTGGCCTACGCCATCGGCTATCCGAAGCCGGTCTCGGTGTTCGTGGACAGCTTCGGCACCGGCCGGGTGCCGGACGAGGTGCTCTCGAACCTGGTGAGCGAGCACTTCGACCTGACGCCCGCGGGCATCGTGAAGACGCTCGACCTGCTCAAGCCCCGCTACAAGGCCACCGCCATCCACGGCCACTTCGGACGCAAGGGCGACTCCTTCACCTGGGAGAAGACCGACAAGGCCGCCGCGTTGCGCAAGGCCGGCGAGAAGCACCTCGCCGCGGGCGCCAAGCTGCCGGAGCTGGTGTAAGAACACGAGGGTAACGGCTAACGGGTAACGGCAAACACGGCATTTCGCCGTTGCCTGTTACCCGTTACCGCCCCTCCCGCCTCTCCCAGCTCTCCCACCCGCCACTACCCACGGGCCACTAGCCACTACCCGAACGAAGAATCGCCAACGAAGGAACCCCCATGACCACCACCACCGCCCCGGCCCCCAAGGCCAAGACCGAGACCCCCGACTACAACGTCCGCGACATCTCGCTGGCCGAGTTCGGCCGCAAGGAGCTCGACATCGCCGAGCACGAGATGCCCGGCCTCATGGCCACGCGCGAGAAGTACGGCCCCGGCAAGCCGCTGAAGGGCGTGCGCATCACCGGCTCGCTGCACATGACCATCCAGACCGGCGTCCTCATCGAGACGCTGAAGGGGCTGGGCGCCGACGTGCGCTGGGCCTCGTGCAACATCTTCTCGACGCAGGACCACGCCGCCGCGGCCATCGCCGCCAGCGGCACTCCCGTCTTCGCCTGGAAGGGCGAGACCCTCGAGGAGTACTGGGATTGCACCTGGAAGGCCATCATGTTCCCGGGCAACAAGGGCCCGCAGCTGATCGTGGACGACGGCGGCGACGTCACGCTCCTCATCCACAAGGGCTATGAGATGGAGAACGGCGACGGCTGGGTGAACACCCCGTCCGACAACCACGAGGTCTCCGTCATCAAGGCCCTCCTCAAGAAGATCCAGGCCGAGCAGCCCGGAATCTTCCACGAGATCGTCAAGGAACTGAAGGGCGTCTCCGAGGAGACGACCACGGGCGTGCACCGCTTGTACGAGATGGCCAAGGCCGGCAAGCTGCTCTTCCCCGCCATCAACGTGAACGACAGCGTCACCAAGTCGAAGTTCGACAACCTGTACGGCTGCCGCGAGTCGCTGATCGATGGCATCAAGCGCGCGACCGACGTCATGATCGCGGGCAAGGTGGGCGTGGTGTGCGGATACGGCGACGTGGGCAAGGGCTGCGCGGCCGCCCTCAAGGGCATGGGCGCGCAGGTCGTGGTCACCGAGATCGACCCCGTGTGCGCGCTGCAGGCCGCCATGGAAGGCTACCGCGTGCTCACGGTCGAGGACACCCTCGGGTGGGGCGACATCTACGTGACGACCACCGGCAACAAGGACATCATCACCGCCGAGCACATGGCGAAGATGAAGGACCAGGCCATCGTCTGCAACATCGGCCACTTCGACAACGAGATCCAGGTCGACAAGCTGGAGAAGACCCCCGGCATCAAGAAGCTGAACATCAAGCCGCAAGTGGACAAGTACACCTTCGCCGACGGCCGCAGCATCTACATGCTCGCCGAGGGGCGCCTCGTGAACCTCGGCTGCGCCACCGGCCACCCCAGCTTCGTGATGTCGAACTCCTTCACCAACCAGACGCTCGCGCAGATCGAGCTCTGGGCCACGCGCGACAAGCGCCCCGTGGGCGTGACCGTCTTGCCCAAGCACCTCGACGAGGAGGTCGCGCGCCTGCACCTGGCGAAGATCGGCGCGAAGCTGACCAAGCTCACGAAGGAGCAGGCCGACTACATCGGCGTGGACGTGAACGGGCCGTACAAACCCGAACACTACCGTTATTGATGCCGTGAATCCGTAGGGATGACGCATGCGTCATCCCTACGGCGGCCTTGTTATGGCCCCATGCTACATGACCTGATCCTCTCCCGCCAAGGCCCCCGTCTCTACGGCATCTCGCCCCCCAAGGCGGGCAACGCCCCCGAGCGCTACCGCGAGATCGCCGCGGCGCAGGTGGAGCGGATCAATGCGCTCGGAGCCGACGG
>CBFGVC010000024.1:0-17137 GCA_965652255.1 uncultured Fibrobacteria bacterium
CAGGTATTTCGCGCTCATGATTGCATCCTTTTGCAACGAATTCAAAGCGGTCGCCCATGGGGGGCGTGGTTCCGAATATTAGCTAATCGCCGGGGGGAACTTCGGGGGAGCGGGGGGTGATGGGTAGTGGGTAACGGGTAGTGGGTAACGGGTAGTGGGTAACGGGTAGTAGGTGGTGGGTGGTGGCTTCGCGGTTCCTCACGGTTGGGTTGCCGCTGCCTGCCTGCCACTACCCACTACCTACCAGCCTTGCTTTTCCATTGCCGCGCCGATCGCGGCCGCGGTGGTCTCGGCGAGCCGGTCGAGGTCTGCGGGGGGAGTGTTGAGCGGCGGCAGCCAGTACAGCGTGTTTCCGAGCGGCCGCAAAAGCGCCCCGCGCGCCACCGCCTCGCGGAACACCGCGAAGCCCGCGCGCGCGGGCAGCGCGCGGCCGTCGACCCCGCGAAGGTCGGCGGCCGTCATGCCGCCCAACGCCCGGGAATTCTCCAAGGCTCCCGTGGCCGCGACGACCTGTTCCCAGCGGGACGACAGCGCGGCCGAGAAGGCCGCGACCTCCCCGGCAAATCCTGCCTCCGAGTAGATCGACAACGCCTCAAGCGCCACGGCGGCACCCAGCGCGTTTCCCGAGTAGGTGTTGGAGTGAAGGAAGTCGCGGCCCGTCCCGTAGTCGGCGTAGAACAGGTCGTAGAGTTCCGGGGAAACGAGCGTGGCCGAGAACGGCATCCATCCCCCGGTGAGCCCCTTGGACAGGCACAAGAGGTCGGGGACGATGCCCGCATGGTGGACGGCGAGCATGCGTCCCGTGCGCCAGAATCCCGTCATGATCTCGTCGACGACGAAGAAGACCCCGTTCCGCGCCGTCCAATCGCGCAGGCGGCGCAAGAGGTCCGGAGAGTACACGCGCATTCCGCCCGCGCCTTGAAGCACGGGTTCCACGATCAAGGCCGCCGCGTCGGCGGCGTGCGCCTCGAGCTGCCTTTCGATGAGCGGCCACGCGACGGAACAGTCGTTCCACGGCGGGTCGGCGGGGCCCGTCACATAGGATAACCCGCGCAGGATCACCGGCTCGGGAAGCACGCCCGCGTAGGGTTCGCGATAGAGCCCGAGGTCGCTGACGGCCAAGGCAAGGCCGCTTTCGCCGTGATAACCGTTCTCGAGGGCGATGAACTTCGTCCTTTGCGCCTGCCCCCGGATGCGCTGCGCGTGCAGCGCCATCTTCAGGGCGATCTCGACGGCGGTCGATCCGTCGCCGCCGTAGAACACCTTGTCGAGCGGCGGGCGCAGCGCCGCGAGCTTTTCGGAGAGCGAGACGAGAACTTCATTGGCGGTGTTGGCGGAGATGACGTGCTCGAACCTTGCGGCCTGTCTCACGAGCGCTTCGCGCAGGCGCGGGTGCCCGTGGCCGAGCGTCTTGCACCACCAGCTCGAGACGGCGTCGATGACGGTGGAGCCGTCCTTGAGGATGAGGCGGGATCCTTCGGCGCCGGCGACTTCGAGCGGGGGGAACGTCTCGTAGTCCTTCATCTGGGAGCACGGGTGCCAGACGTGGCGGAGGTCGCGGGCGGCGAGGTCGGAGGGGAGGTGGGAGTCGAGGCCTGGCATGTCGAGTCGGAGAACGGAACCTCGTCCCTCAGCTTTTCCGGGGACGCGCCAACTTGCGCTTGATCCATGCGGGATTCCGACGGCAGTCCACCACGGACCAAACCTCGACGATTTTTCCCCGAACGCGGTAATACACGGCGTATGGAAAATTCCTGGAAAGCAGGCGGTGATATCCTGCGATCACCCGATGCATCCCGCCGAACAATATCAGCGAGTCAATGTCCGCATACAAGGAATCGAGAAAGTACTCCCCCAAACCAGACCGCTTCTCTTCGTAAAATCGATACCCCGCGACGAGATCCCGCTCCGCCTGATCAAGTATCTCAATTTTCACGGGTACGAACCCGCCTGCGGATGCGCTCCTTGGCCTCGGCCCAGTCCACGAACGTCGCCTTCCCGGCACGCACGAGCTTCTCTCGCTCCTTCAGGAGGTCAAGGTGCCAGGCAGGGGACTCGAACCGAGACTCCTCCTTGACCACGCTGTTCCAAACGCGTTCGATCACGTCCATTTTCTGCGACAGGGACATTTTCGAAAGGGGCAGGCTGATCGCGGGCATACGGAATCCTCTCGCTACGGGCTTGGCTCCGCCAAACTTCCTGACGGGGAATATAGCAGCTACGGATCGACCCGTATCCTCCGCCCCGTCTCCCCCACCGGCTCCAGCGTCACCTCGTGCGTGAACGGATTCCAGCCCGGGGGTAAACGCTCCGGCCACTCGATCAGGCAAATCCCCTTCCCATCGAGATAGTGCGACAGGCCGATCTCCTCCCAATCCGCGCCGGGCGCGAGGCGATAGAGATCCATGTGGTAAACGGGAATCCGTCCCTCGTATTCGTGCACCAGCGCATAGCTCGGCGAACTCACCGGCCCCGTATATCCAAGCGCCCGCGCCACTCCCCCGGCGAACAAGGTCTTGCCCGCGCCCAAGGGCCCGCGCAGCGCAACCGCATCGCCCGCCTTCAGCGTCGCCGCGAACTCGGCGGCGAGGGCGAGGGTTTCATCCTCGGAAAACGACAGTGTGGTGGTCATGAGTGATCGTGCCGCCGCAAGGGCGAGCCATGGCTCGCCCTTACCCTGCCCGCGCCTTCGCCGCGGGCAGGGGCGTCAACGTCGCCAGCGGCACGATCAGTTCCTCCGCCGACAGGCCGCCGTTCACCATGCGCCCCCGGTGCGGAGTCACGAAGTACTGGAACTTGTTGGGGTACACGAAGTAGTGTCGGTCCTTGGCGATGGCGTAGGCGAGGTCGCCTTCCTCGCCTGGCAGGCCGTAGCGGCCCGGCGCCTCGATGAACAAGGCCTGCCGCTCGTCGCAGGAGATGTTCGGGCCGATCTTCACACGGGGATGATCCGACTGCACCTCCTGGCAGAACACCTCGGCGGGCGCGTCGACGCGCACCGAGCCGTGGTCGGCGGTGAGCACGACGGTGCGGCCCTGCGCCGCCAACGTCCGCAGCAAATCCCCGATCCCGCTGTCGCGGAAGGCGGCGAGGGCGGCGTCCCGCATGTCCGCCTCCGAGGGCGCGGGATCGGGCAGGGCCTTCGTGTCGGGATCGACCGGGCGAAGCAGGTCGAGGAACTCGATGATGAAGGTGGCCAACTGGACACCCGCCATCTCCTCGGCCGCGGCAGGCAAGGCTCGGCAGGCCGCCGCGTCGGCCGCGTACAGGAGTCGGGGATCCTCGACCTCCACGCGGAGCTTGCGCAACTGGACGCGGAGCAACTCGCGCAGGCATGCCGCGGCCTCCTCCCCGCCCTCGGGATGGCCCGACGCATGCGCCGCGCGGGCGGCTTGCAGGCGGGCCCAGAGCTGCGGCTGGTCGAGGCTCACGTCGCGGGGAAGGTCGCCCGAGAACAGCGCCGCGCGGCAAAAGTCGGCCTCGGAAGGCAAAAGCGCCCAAGCCGCCGCGTTCTCCACCTTGAACCATCTCTCCACCGACTCGCGCAGCACGATCCACTGGTCGAAGCGCAGGCCCGAAAGCACCACCAGCGCCGCGGGCGCGCGGCGCTGCAGGACCGGCAGCAGCTTGCGCCTCACGGTGCGCGTGTGCAAGTCGGGATTTCCTCCCGCGCGTCCCACCCAGGCGGGGTAGTGATCCTGCACGTAACCGAGGAAAAGGCGGTTCAGTTCGCGGCGGTGCCGCGTGTGCGTGTCGTGCAGCGGGGAACCGGCATCCACGTCCACCGCCACGTCCCACTTGCTGACCTGGAAATGAATCTTCTCCCAATTCGCGGGCGAAGGCGAGGCCAGGAGGCCGGTCCGGATCTCCTGCCGGGAGCGCACGTATGCGGCCGTCGCCGCGTCGCCGCGGTCGGCCTTGGCCAGGAGCGCGGCGCGGCAAGCCGCGAGCAGCCGGGCGGGATTCACCGGCTTGCCCACGAAGCCGTCCACCTCGCGGCCCCGGTCGGAGGCCGCGGCGCGCTCCTCGTCGGAGCGCGTCACGAGCAGGAGCGAGACGCGGCCGGGGCACGCGGCGCGCACGCGGTGCAGCGTCGAGGCCCCCTCCTTGCCCAAGGTCTGCTCGTCGAGAAGCAGCAGGTCCCAGGGACAGTCCGCCAGCAGCTCCAGCGCGGTGGCCAGCGAGGTGCAACGTTCCACCGAGAAGCCGTGCTTCTCCATGTACCTGACGTGGGCGCGGAGGAAGTCGGCTTCCGCGTCGAGCCAGAGCACGCGGGGCGCGTTGCCGTCGAGGGAGACGCCCGCGCGCTGCGCTTGGCCGGCGACGCCCGTCATGCCGCGACGATCTCCTCCACCCCGCCCATCCACGGGCGCAGCGCCGCGGGAATCCGCACGCCGTTTCCGGTCCAGTGCGTCTCGAGCAAGGCGACCAGCACGCGCGGCGTCGCGAGGCCCGAACCGTTCAGGGTGTGCAGGAAGCGCGTCTTGCCCGCCTCCTTGCATCGGATGCCCGCGCGCCGCGCCTGGAAGTCAAGGAAGTTCGAACAGGAGGAGACCTCGAGCCAGCGCTTTTCTGCCGGAGCCCACACCTCGAGGTCGTAGCACTTGGCCGCCCCGAAGCCCAGGTCGCCCGCGCAAAGCTCGAGCACGCGATACGGGAGCTCGAGCATCCGCAGGAGCTCCTCCGCGTGCCCGCGCAAGTCCTCGAGCGCCTCCCACGACTTGTCGGGATGCGCGAACTTGACCATCTCCACCTTGTTGAACTGGTGGAGGCGCAAGAAGCCCCGGGTGTCGGCTCCCCACGAGCCCGCCTCGCGGCGGAAGCACGCCGTGTAGGCGCAATAGGAGAGCGGCAAGGCCGCCGCGTCGAGGATCTCGTCGGCGTGCATGTTGGTGACGGGAACCTCGGCGGTGGGAACAAGGAACTGGTCGCGGGCGGGATCGCGATCCTGGCCGCCCTCGCCGTCGCAACGGTACATGTCCTCCTCGAACTTGGGCAGCTGCCCGGTGCCCACCATCGTGTCGCGCGAAACGAGATAAGGCGGCGATACTTCGGTGAACCCGAACCGCGTCACGTGCGTGTCGAGGAAGAAGTTGATCAGCGCGCGCTCGAGCCGCGCGCCCGCGCCGGTGTAGATGGGAAAACCGCTGCCCGATATCTTGGCGCCGCGCTCGAAGTCGAACAGCCTGAGCCGCTTGCCGATCTCCATGTGATCGGGAACGTCGCCCGCCTCGCCGGGGTTGCCCCACGACGCCGCCACCTTGTTGTCGGCCGAACTCTTGCCGTCGGGCACCGAGGCGTCGGGCAGGTTGGGGCAAAGCAGGGCGAGCGAGCGCGCCTTCGCCTCCACCGCGTCATGCCGCGCCTGCAGCTCCTTGATCCGGTCCCCAGTCACGCGCGTCTTCTCGATGGCGGCGGAGGCGTCGGCCCCCTCCCGCTTGAGCTTCGCGATGGATTCCGAGGCGGCGTTGCGCTCGGCCTTGAGGCCGTCGAGCTCGGTCCCGAGCGCGCGACGCTCCGCGTCCAAGGCCAACAGGCCGTCGAGGTCGAAGGAGGCCCCGCGGCGACGCAGGCCCTCGCGAACGATTTCGGGATTCTCGCGGTAAAGTTTCGGATCGAGCATGAATCTCTCCTTGGGGAGGGAAAGATACGTTCGGAAGGGGGGATCCTTTGCGGGCAATCCTTTGCCGGGATTCGTCGTCGTCTCAACGCCTCACCCCACCCCCGGCGCCTGCGGCGCTACCCCCTCCCCTCTCCCCGAATGAGATAAACGGTTGTTGATGTCACTCGGGGAGAGGGAAAGGGGGCGTCACGCATTCTCCTGCGTCTGGGGTCGAATGCAACAATGGAGCGGGGGCAGGAGACGTGAGAACGAAGGTATCCCCTCTCCATCCTCGCGCAGCGTTGGATGGAGAGGGACAGCGCCGCAGGCGCCGGGGGCGAGGCGCGTAGCGACGAAGCTTCGATCACGAAGGATCCCAAACCATCCAAAGGATCGATCGCGAAGAATCCCCAACCGGCGAAGGTCCGATTCCGATAGAATCCCCCCTTCCCCTCCCTCTTTGTAATTTCCCCACGTTCCGATCCGCGTTCCCCGGAGATTCGTTTGAAAACCGCATTTTCCGCCGCCTCCCCGGCCCTTGTCCGCCGCGCATTGCCCTTGCTTGCCCTGCTCGCGGCCTTCGTCGCGCCCGCGCGGGCGCAAACCTGGGATTTCGTGGGCACGGTGATCGACGACGTGCGGGGCGAGGCCATCGGGGGCGTCGAGATCTTCATGCCCGACGGGCGCAAGCTCGGGACGAGCCAGCCCAGCGGCCGCTTCGAGGTGACGGTGAACAACCGCCGGGCCACGGTGATCTTTCGCCGCGAAGGCTACCGCGAGTTCGAGGTGAACCTCGGCGACTATCCGCAACTGATCGGCGTGGACATCCTGATGGAGTCGTCGGTGCAGGAGCTGGACGAGGTGACGGCCTACGCGCCGCGCCGGCCGCTCGACCCCAGCCAGGCGCAAAGCATCGAGGAGCTGGAATCGCTGCAGGGCATGCGCATGGACCTGAACGACCACCTGCGGCAGATGCACGGCGTGGCGGGCATGAATGAATTCACCGGCGACATCTCGGTGCACGGGTCGCGCACGCGCGACGTGACGCACTACCTGGGCCGCAGCCGCGTGCCCAGCCTTCGCCATCTCGAGTTCGGCTTCCCCGGCAACCAAAGCGTGCTGAACCCGCGACTTTTGAAATCGGTGACGATGGCCGACAACCCCGCCAAGGGGCCCGTGAACCAGGGCAATGCCTCGGCGCTGGTCTACGACCTGCAGGAGGGCGACCCCGAGAACATCCGCGGCGATGTGGTGCTGGGCTCCACCAACCGCGAACTGAACCTGTCGTCGTACTGGGGCGAGCGCACGAACCTCTTCAGCGCGCGCTATCTCAGCCCCAACGCATTGGGCGCGCTGGGACGGCAGTTCTTCACCACGCCGAAGGACGACCGCATCCCGGGCGACGGCGGTTGCAGCGATCCCGACGAACCCTGCCGGCAGCTCTCGGATCCCTTGCGCTTCAGCGTCCTCGACGTGTTCTTCAGCACCTTCAAGCGCGACAGCGCGGGCGCCTTCCGCCGGCACACGCTCATCGTGCTCGACGACAACTACGAGGTGCTCGAGGACAAGTCCACCGAGCGGCAACTGGCCAAGCCCCAGCGGCTGGTGGAAGGGTACCAGGGCGCGTGGCTCTACTCGCTGGAGTCGGTGAGCCCGAAGGAAAGCGGCGAGCTCGAATGGGGTTTCTCCTTCCTGAACCGGAATTACAGGGACGCCTATCGCGACACCGTGGAGCCGATCATCGGCGGCTCGCCCATCCCTTCCGAAAACGCCCCGAGGTGGTATCCGAACGGGGGGGTCGAAAACAACGACGTGGATTACCTGCTCGGCAACAACCGCCGCCACGACCGGCAGTTCATCCTCTCCACGCAATGGACTTCGTTCGACCGGACTTTCGGGGCCACTCCATCCTACGGCCTCGAGCTGGAGCACACGGCGCAGACGCGCCGCTACCGCGACATCGACCCGGCCCTTGTGGGGCCGCAGCAGGTGAAGGAACTGAACCACGACCTGGCGCTGGCCAACGCCACCTACCGCCTGCGCTGGAACCTCGCGAACCGGAGACTGGTCGAGGCCTCCGCGGGCGTGGCCTGGGCCTACGAGGGCTGGCGCGAGGAGGGCCAGGGCTCGGGATCGCTTCCCCCGGGGCCGCTCGCCTCCGTCCGCTACACGCACCCGCTCGGCGAAGACCACAGCGCCTACGCCGAGGGCGCCTTGCGCCAGTCCACCGCCTTGGAGCCGACGGGCCGCAACGCCCTGGCCGCGCGCATGACGCAAAGCGTCGAGGGCAAGGTGGGCGGCAACGGCTTCCTGCTCGAACCCTTGCGCTATGCCTGGAGCGGCTATGCGCGCTGGTACGACTCCCCGGCCCTGCCCGAGCCCGAGGTCTACTGGAACTATGCCGAATCCCGGGAGGCGAAGAGCGCCCTGGTGAAGGGCGCCAACCTCACGCTCAACTACCTGCCGGGGCACCACGTCGGCGTGGGCGCGAACGCGTCGGTGATCCAGGGCGAATACGCGATGCGGGACGGAAGCGCGCTTCCATGGGAATCGAACCGCACCCTCGACCTCGTCACCAACCTGCGCTTCCTGCCGCGCGACGACTCGCTCCTGAGCTTCATCGTCACCTATGGCGTCCAGAACGACGCGCCCCTCTACGAGTACCGCGGCCTTTGGGAGTGGACGGATCCTTCCTGCACGAGCCCTGCCGCCGGCTGCGCGGGCTACTCGACCGGGGAGCGCGCGGTGTACGGCAATTCATCCAACCCCTCGGTCTCGCGCCAGCGCCTCGACGCGCGCATCAACCTCGACCTCAAGAGCCGATGGCGCCCGGTGGAATCGATGCGGTTCTTCTTCGAGGCCACCAACATCTTCGCCGACTTCGACGATGGGGTCGGCGGCTGGCTGGGCGGACGCAACGAGCGCCGCCGCGGCTGGACCCGCGCGGGAGATTCCGGCGACCTCGAGCCCGTGGTCACCCGGGGCCTGGGATTGTTCCTGATGTTCGGGATCGAGGGGAAATTGAAGATTTAATGGCGGCGACGGGGGTTGGACCCGTGGACTGGGTGTACTAGATGGACGTCTTGGACGGGGCAATGGCGAAATGCGCCATCGATTTGCCCGGTCCATGACGTCCATCTCGTCCATCAAGTCCATCCACCCATCAACTTCGGAGTTCGATCGCCGCCGCGAAGAAGCCGTCGTATTCCGTCTCCCCCGGCCAAACGCGAAGGAACCCCTCGCGGCAGAGTTCGCCCGGAACGATCCCCCCCGCATCCGCCGACCTGAATCCGGGATGGTCCGCGAGAAACCCTCGCACCACGTCCACCGTCTCCTCCGCCTCCGCGCTGCACGCGGCGTACACGAGGCGTCCGCCCGGCTTGAGCAGCCTCGAGGCCGCCTCCAGCATCCCGGCCTGGCGCGCCGCCAATGCGGCGATCTTCTCCGTCGTCCAGTTCCACCGCGCTTCCGGGCGGCGGCGCAGCACGCCGAGGTTGCTGCAGGGAGCGTCGAGCAGGATGCGGTCGAAGCGAACGCCGTCCCGGAACGGCGGCCGCATGACGTCGAAAACCGCCGGCGCCAGCTCCGAGTGGCCGAGGCGCGCGCGCGCATCGCGGATGCGGCGCAGGCGCGGGAACGACGCATCCCCGCAGACGATGCGCGCGGCGGAAGCCTCCCCGTCATCCGGCCCGCCGAAGGCCGTTTCCAGGGCGAGGGCCGCCTTGCCTCCCGGCGCGGCGCAGGCGTCGAGGAGCGACAGGCCGGGACGCCATTCGAGCAGCGAGACCACCCAGTATGCGACGGGATCCTGCACGGCGAAGTCTCCGTCCGCGAACTCGCGGCTCCGCAGCGCCGCGCCCGCGCCTTCGAGCACGCGAAAGAACCGGGGAACCTCGGGATGGGGCGCGATCCGGACCCCTGCCGCCAGCAGCGCTTCGGCAAGCGGCCGCGCATCGGCGCGGCGCGGGTTGACGCGGACCCAGAGCGGCGCCTCCTCGTTGTTGCGCCGGAGGGCCGCCTCGAGCGCCTGCGGCTTGAGGGCGCGGCCCCAGCGCCGCACCAGCGAGTCGGGATGCGAGTGACGCACCGCCAGCGAGGCGAAGTCGTTCCCGCGCGGCTCCTGCAAGCCGTCGCGCGCCAACGCCTTGAGCACCGCGTTCGCGAATCCCGCCTCAGGCTTTCCGAACTCGCGCTTGGCGATCTCGACCGCCGTGTTCACGGCCGCGAAGTCGGGGACATTGGAAAGGAACAGGAGCTGGTAGGCCCCCACGCGCAACAGCATGCGCAGTCGAGGATCGCGGATCCCGCGGCGCGCGTGGCGCTCCAGGTTGTAGTCGAGCAGCCGCTTGCGCCGAACGACGCCGAGGCAGATGGCGCGCGCCAGCGCCGCGTCATCGTCCCGCAAGTCCGCGAGCCTCGCGGGAAACAATTCCTTGAGGAAAATTCCCTCGGCCTCCTGCCCGATCAACAGGCGCCACGCCACGAGGCGGCTCTCGACACCGGGAGCAAGGGATGACATGGCGGGAAAGGTACGTTGTCCGGATGAAAAGCCGGGAGCAAGGGGCGGGAAGCAAGGAGACGACAACGAGTCGCCGCTCGCTGCGCTTCGCTCACTGTTCCTCGCTCCCAGGTCTTCGCTACATTCGTCCCGTGCACTTCCCCGGACGTCCATCCCTCTTGCGGCGAGCGCTGCTGGCGCCGCTCGCGCTGGCCTATGCGGCCGGCGCGGGGCTTCACCGCGCCCTTTGGCTCAGGCCGAGGTACCCGGACCGCGCGGGATGGCCGCCGCTGATCGTGATCGGAAGCCTGCGCGCCGGCGGCGCGGGCAAAACGGCGGTGACGCTGGAACTCGCGCGGCGGTTGCGCGGGGAGGGGTTGCGGGTCGGCATCCTGGCCTACCGCCTCCATGGAAGGCGCGGAACGGGGGGCGGGGGCGGAGAGGGAACAGGAGCGCCGGTCCCGGACCTGGCCGAAGTTTTCCCCGACTCCGACTGGCGGACCTGCTCCGACGAGGCGGTGCTGCTCGCGCGCGCCGGCGGCGCGCGCGTGTTCGTCACGCGGGATCGCGAGCGCGCCTGGCGCGCGCTCGGCCGCGCGGGCGGATTCGACATCCTGCTCTCCGACGACGGCATCATGGACGGGCGGCTCCAAGGCGCCTTTCGCATGATCCTCGCCGGGGCCGACGAGAGTCCCGGCTGGACGAGCCTCTTGCCCGCCGGCCCCTATCGCCTCACGGCCTCGTCGCTCGCGCGCGCCGATTTCGTCTTGCGTCCCGGTAAGGATTTCACTCGGCGCCCGCTCCTGCCTGCCGAATGGGCACCGGATCGCTCCTACTGGATGCTGTGCGGATTGGGAAATCCGGCGGCCTTCGCCCGCGCGCTCGAGGGCGCGGGCGTCCGGCTCGCGGGCTACAGCGCCGGGCCGGACCATGGCCTTCCGGACCCGGCTCGCGCGGCGCGGAAGGCGGCACGCGCCGGGGTCGACGCCTTCCTGTGCTCCGAAAAGGACTGGATCAAGCTGGAGACGCTTCCCGACCGGCCTCCACGCCTGTTTCGGGTGGGAGAGGCCGTCACCTTGGCGCCCGAAGTCCGCCATGCCGCCCTGAGGCATGCATCCGGCCTCGTGCCCCCGTCCCGCGCGACTTCGTAGATTGTGCGCCGTATGCCAATCGCACCGTATTCAAGGGCGCGCGCCCACGCGCCCTTCGTCGCCGCAGTTTTCATCCTCTCCCTCCTTTCGTCAGGGGCCGAAGCCTACGTCGGCCGTTGGCATACCTACTTGGAGAACAGCCGGGTCACCTCCCTGATCGGGCATGACGGTTACGTCTTCGTCGGCACGCAGGGCGGGGTGCGGCGCATCGATCCGGAAGCCTTGGCGGAACGGGAATACGGAAACCTCGACGGGCTCGTCGATCCCTGGATCGCGGGATTCGCCTCGGACTCCGCCGGCGTGCTTTGGGCCGCCTCGCGGGACGGTTACGTCTATTCGCTCCCGCGCGGCAAGAACAAGCGATGGGAAGTCGCCAGCAGCTCGTACGCAGCCGAGCTTTGGAGGATGAGCCCGCGGGCCGTGCTGGCCGCGGGCTCGCACCTGTACCTCGGCTCGACCAAGGGCCTCGCCGTCTTCAACACCCAAAAGGGAATCTCCGACCTGAACCTGACCCGGTTCGGAAACGACATCGACCCGGAAGTGCTTTCGCTATTGCGCCGCGACGACACGCTGTACGTGGGCACCAACGCGGGCGTTTACCGGGCCCTGATTTACTTCGACGATCCGATTTCGCCGCCGCAAGGTTCCGGTTACGCGAACCCGGCGGACTATCGCCAATGGGAAAAGCTCTCCTTCCCTCCCGGAACCTCCTTCAACCACCTCGTGGTCGAAAACGGCGTCGTAAAACCCTACGGTCCCGGCACCGTCGTGTTCCCGACACGGCCGGGTGAGGTGACCTTGCGAGCCCTGCAGGGCAGTCCCCTCATGATCGGAAGCCAGGTGTACCCGGGCTGGACCTTTTTCACCTCGGCATTGAACATGGGCGGCAACGTGTTCGCGGGCGGGGAGGACGGCCTCGTCGTCTCCCGGCATCCCTCCGAATCCGCACTCGACGCCGAATGGTTCCCCGCCCATCCTTCCTTCACGGGGGAGACTGGAATCCGGCCTTTTCCCCGCGACACGATCGCGAACATCGGCGCGGGCGGGGGGCGGGCCTGGGGACACTCGCCTGCGGGGTTATGGCGGCCCGATCCGGGAAGCAAGCGCTTCCGGTTCACCCCCGCCCCGCTTCCCTACGAGGCCGAGCTTTTAACCCGCTCGCTGCGAAACACCAAGGTCGACGAACGGGGGCGCGCCTACGTGGGCTCGTGGGGCGGCGTCATCACCTTGGCGCGCGACACGCTGCTCCCCGCCGGGTCTTCGCTCGTCCGCCTCGTCGAGGAAGTCGCGCTCTCCGGGGATATCCTTGTCGCGCCCATGACCCTTCCCCGGCCCGGGGATCCCGCCGATATTCCCCGCGACACCTTGGTCGCGGATCGCGACACGGTCCTCACCGTGTACGAAAAATGGGACAAGATCTCGCCCGGCGGGGAGTGCATCCAGGAAATCATCCCCGGTTTTCCCGTGGTCCATGCCGTCGGACAGCCGCGCGGGCGGCACTTGTACTTCGCCATGTTCTCGTCCCCGAGCACCACGGAGCATCAGCTGGTGCATGCCGACCTCGAGACCGGGAAAATCACCTGCGTCGATTCCACGCTGCATGGCGCAGCCCCGCACGGCGTCGAACAACTGGCCGACACCTTGGTGGGCATCGCCCACGATCGCGGGGTCAATTTCGTGATCGTCCACGAGGGGCCCGACGGGCCGGTACCGCAGTCCACCGCGCTTTGGACGATCAGTGCGTCATCGAACGAGGCATGGGACCTGGCAACCGACCGCTGGGGACGTCCCTGGATCCTCATCAACGACCAGCTCGCCTACCTCGATAGCCTCGACCTCTCCACGGAAAGGCGCCTGAAGCCGATCGACAACTTCATCGGGACGTCGTGCAAAAGCATCGAGTCGGATCCGGCCGGCAAGTTATGGGTCGGGTGCACCAACGGCCTTTTCCACCTGGAGACCACGCCCGCGGCCGAAATCTCCTCGGTGCGCCCCTATGGACGGAGCGACGGCCTTCCGAGCCTGGGCATCCTGGACGTGAGCGTCGACGCGTCGAACGGGCAGGTCTGGATCGCGACGGACCGGGGCGTGGCCATGCTCGAAAGCGCCTCGCAACCCGCGCTGCGAAGCGGCGAACTCCCGGTGGTGGTCCCGTATCCGAATCCGTTTCGTCCCGGCCACCGGTTCGTCGTGTTCCGCGGCCTTCCCGCGAACTCGACGTTGCGCATCCACGACCCCGCGGGGCGCGTGGTGCGCATCCTGCGACCACGCGACATGCTTGGGAACGAGATCCAATGGGCCGGCGACAACGAGCAAGGCAAGGCGGTCGCGCCGGGCGTCTATACCTTCACGGTAACCTCGGGCTCGGCGACGCGGCGCGGGAAAGTGATCGTGGCGCGCTGATCGGCGACGACGCATGCATGCCCTTTCCCCATTGGCCCGCCTGATCCCCGACGGGCTCCCCCTGCCGATCCTCCGCGGGCCTGCCCGCGGGATGCGCTGGATAACCGGCGCGGCTCCGGGCCCCTCCAAGGGATTGTCCGTGCTGCTCGATCGTTCCGAGACGCGGCAACTCGCGGCCGCGGCTGAACTGTCGCGGGGGGCTTCCTGCTGCCTCGACATCGGGGCCCATACCGGGCTTTACTCCCTGGTCTTCGCGCGCGCCGGAGCCCGGGTCTTCGCGTTCGAGCCATGGCTGCGCAACCTGGCGTGGCTTCATCGCACCCTGGAGATCAACCGCGCCACTACCGTCACCGTCCTTCCGTGGGCGGTCGCAGCCGCCTCCGGAATACTGTCGTTCCGGGAGGGAATCCACAATTCGATGGGCCGCCTCGACCCGGGCGGAGGTCACCCCGTGTTCGCGATTTCCCTGCGCGATTTCCTCGCGCGCGAGCCGGTGACGCCCTCGGTGCTCAAGATCGACGTGGAAGGCGCCGAGACGGAGGTGCTCAGGGGCGGGCTGGATTACCTTCGCGAGCGTCGACCCGCCTTGTTGCTTTCCGTGCACGGACCCGAGCGTCGCAGGGAGTGCCTCGCGCTGGCGCGCGAGCTGGGCTACGCGCGCATCGAGCCGCTCGACGCCCGCGACCCGGAAAAAGCCGAGGAATACCGCATCGAGGCTTCCGCCTAGCCTCCGCTTTCCGCGACGGCGGCGTACAAGGCCTCAAGGTCCCCGACGACACGGGTGGCGTCGTGGTCGGACTCCACCTTGGCCCGGCCGGATCGTCCCATGCTTCCCCACCGCGGGGAAGACTCCGCCGCCCGGCGCAGGTTGGCCGCGAGCGCCGCGACATCGCCCTGCGGCGCCAGCCACGCGCTTTGCCCGGGAACCGTGACGTGGGGGATATCGTCGTGGTCGGTCGAGAGCACCGGCATGCCGCAGGCTTGCGCCTCCAGGATGATCGTGGGCGCCCCGCCCTCGCCGTCGCCGTCGTCGGCCGTGCGCGAAGGTTGGAGCAGGAGGTCGTGCGAAGCGATCATGGCGCGCGTCTCCCCGGGAGTGCGGTAGCCGACGAAATCCACGCGGTCGGCGACGCGCAATGACGCGGCCAAGGCCCGCATCCCGGGCCCCAAGGGCCCGTCCCCGATCACCGTGAGACGCCAGGGAATCCCCCCCGCGGCCTCGGCCAACGCGCGTAATCCGACGTCCAACCCCTTTTTCTCCACCAAGCGCCCGACGAACAACAGGCGGAGGGGCCGGTTCCCATCCCAGGATCGTTCGCGAAACGCATACTCGGCCGGATCGATCGCGATGCGCTGGATGCGGATTTTTTCCTCCGGAGCCCCGAGGCGCAAGAGCCGCTCCCGCATCGCCGGGCCCTCGACGAGCAGGAAGCTCGCGCGCTCGAAAAGCTCGCGATATCCGCTCGCAGCCCGTCGCAGGAAAGCCTTTTGCGACACATCGGAGCCGTAGAAGTTGACGAGCAGGGGAAGGCCGAGCGAACGCGCGAAATCGCGCGTCACCAAAGCCTGAAACCCCTTGTGCACGTGGCAAACGGAGGCGCGTCCCCGCAAACCCTCCGCCGCGCCCGGATAGCGCGTCGGGGCGAAGCCGCCCCCCGCCCGCGCCAGGACCCGCGTCCACAAGGGACGGCGCGGCTCGAGCTCCAGGAATTCAGCCTCGGGAAGAGGAAAAGCCTCGAGGTTCTCGCGCCTCTCGGCGGCCACCAACGGCGGAAAGCGGCGCAGCTTGCGAAGGGTCTGCCAGATGAACGTCTCGGTCCGGGGCAGGTAGGAATCGAGGAGGTGGAGGGAACGGGGCATGAAATCAGAAATATGAAATCAGGAATATGAAAGGAAAACAAGCCTCCAACCGGCTTTGACTCGAACCAAGGCGTACCAGCTGGCCAAGTGCTTTCCCTTTCATATTCCTGGTTTCATCTTTCATATTTCCCTTCATCCTCCTCCCATGAACTTCACGATCTCGATCCGGTCGCCTTCCCGTATCTCGGTCGTGGGCCAGGTTTCTTTCGGAGGCACGCGGAGGTTGTGCTCCACCACCACGCTCTCGGGCTTGAGGCGATGGCGTTCGATGAGCGCCGAGAGGGTGACCGGGGCTTCGAGCTCGGTGGGGGATCCGTTCAGGAGGACTCGCATGATTGTCAAATCTAGCCAACGGCCCGCGCCCCGGGCCCGCGGGCCGCGCGCGAGACCAGCGAGACGAGCAGGAAAGGCAGGGGCAATGCGAAATAACTGATGTCGAAGCCGTGGCTCCAAAGCGCCTCCGACCACCCGACGCGCAACGACTTGACCACCCACGAAGCGAGCACCGTGCCGAAGAGGACGAAGCCGGCATGCGCGAAAAGACGCGGCGCGAGGCGATGGCGAAAGCCGAGCCACAAGGAAACCGCCAGCACGATCGCCACGATCCATCCCGGGGCGGCTCCCGACTGCACGAAGTAAGGGTTCACGTCGCGGAAGCGCCCGGGCGCCCAGGCGTAAAAGGGAACGAGCGTGGCGAGAAACGTGCCGGCCAAGACCATCCCGGACAAGACGACGGCGCGCGGGCTTCGTCCCCGCAAAAGCGGAAAGGCGGCAAGCGCAAGCGGAATGACCGTCACCGCGCGTGTCGAGAGAAGCAGGCCCCAGGCCGCGGCCGCGAGCAGGATGCGTCGGCCGGCGAAGGCGCCGGGCCGGTTCCCCGCATGCAGGAGCCAGGCCGCCAGCACCATGTTGGAGAACAATTCGCTGCGAACGACGACCTCATACACGAACACGGGAAGCCCGGCGAGCAGGAGCAGGACGAAGGCCGCGGAGCCCGCGTCGCGGGCGGCGCGAAGCGCCAAGGCGGCGAAGGCGGCCAGCGCCGCGAACTGCATGAGCCCCACGTCGCCGAGCAGCCAGAATGGCAGCGCCACGACGAAAAGCCCGGGAAACCCGCTGATATGGCTTCCCAAATGCGTGCGGACGTAGGGATACTCTCCGCGCGAAAGCGCGTCCCAAAACCTGTCGAGGGCGCTCCAACGGTCGATGTTGAGGCTTTCGGGATCGACGCGCAGGTAAACCGCCAAGAGCGCGGCGACGTAAGCCGCGAGGCCCGCCCAAACCGCGGCCTTGCCGCGGGGGCCTTGGGGAATCCGGCGCGAGAGCCACGCCGCCACCGCGACCTGGGCGACAAAGAACGCGAGATACCCTGCCAACGATGCCGCCGCGGGGATGCCGGCGCGAGGCCCGAACTTCAGCGCGAACAGGGCGCCCGGAAAGGCGAGGGCCAAAAAGGCGATCCACGCTGACACGGCGGACGAAACGAAGAACCCGCGGGATGGCGGAAGGTTCGGGGCGTGATCCGCTTGCATGGGACTCCTTTTTTCGGACTACTTCGAGGCCGGAGGCCGCCCCAAAGTACCCAATCCCGCGCAACGCGGCCCGGAAACGGACGACCGGGCG
>CBFGVC010000025.1:0-17080 GCA_965652255.1 uncultured Fibrobacteria bacterium
CGTCATCCCGGCACCTTCCGGGCCAGCGACTCGGGCAGGGCCCGGATGACCGCCATGACCCACCGCCAATAGCCCGGGGCATAGGTCACGGCGCGTCCTCGCGCGATGGAGTCCACGACCCGGCGGGCGACCTTTTCGGGATCGGCGAGGAGGGGGGCCGGCCCTTTGTACCCGGCCGTCATGGGTGTGCGCACGGGGCCCGGCTTGATCGTGTGGACGCGGACACCGCTACCGTGCAACGATGCACGCAGGCCTTCGAGATAGGCCGTAAGGCCCGCCTTGGAGGCCCCGTAGGTCTTGTTCACCGCCCTGCCTCGATCCCCCGCGACGGAGGACAGGGCCGCGAGGAATCCCCCCCCGCGTTCCCGAAAACGTTTCGCGAACAGGTTCATCACGACGATGGGCTCGGTCAGGTTGACCTCGAGCAGGCGGCGGGTCAGGCCGGGTTCCTCTTCCAGGCGGGATTCCGGAGCCAAAAGGCCTGCGGCCAGGAAGAGCCCCCGGGGCGCATGCAAGCGATCCAGTTCCGCGAAGCGGGCGGCATGATTTTCACGGTCGAGAAGGTCCCAGACGACCACCGGGCAGTCTCGCCCCGTCCTGACTTTGAGATCGGCGGCCTCGGCGCGCAGGGCCGCCTCGTCGCGCCCGACCAGGATCACCTCGGCGCCTCGCCGGAGGAACTCGCGCGTGACCTCGCGCGCGATGCCCGAGGTGGCGCCGAAGACGGCGATGGGGGAGGTGAGGATTGACATCGAAAGTTTCCGGAAAATATGAAATCAGAAACCGGAAATATGAAAGAACACGGATTCGCGGATTCGGGATATCTCCCGAATGGATTTCCGGGAGGCTGACCCTGCGTTTCTTTCATGTTTCATGTTTGCGAATTTCATTCCCATAACCCCAATCTCTCCGACATCAGCGATCGCCCCCGGCCTTCCGGGTTGTAACGCCGCACGACCGCCATCCATTCCTTCCATTCGGGATACATGGCCCGGAAGGTTTCCTTCGGCAGGCGCGCGTCCTTGGTGAGGTAAACCCGTCCCCCGTATTTGAGGACGAGTTCGTCCAGGCGGGCGAGCTTCCGCAGGGTATCTTCCCCGCGGTTGGGGATGTCGAGGGCCAAGGTGTATCCGCGTCGGCAGAAGGGCAGCATGACGCCGTCGTCGCCGCAGCGCTTGAGCACCGCGAGAAAGGAGCCCATGCCGTTCTCCGCGAGGAAGCGCAGGCACTCCTCGACTCCCTCCTCTCCCCGCGGGTCCGGGATCACGAACTGATATTGGAAGAACCCGCGGGAGCCATACAGCAGGTTCCAGTTTCCGATGGCGTCGAGAGGGTAGAAGTAGCCCTCATAATCCTTCAGGGATTCTTTCCCGGACCTTGGGAGACGATAATACGCCGTGTTGAATAGCCGCAAGGCCCATGGCCGCAGAATTCCCGACGGCGCGGCGAACGGTACGGTGAACAGCGTACGGGATTCTCCCGACTCCCGCCCCCCGACTCCCGCCCCTTCATTTGCATGGTCGCCGAGCAGGAGGACGCCCCGGCCCAGCGATCGTCCCCGCGCGATCGTGTCCACCCACGCGACGGAATACTCGCTCCCGGCATCGTTCTCGCGGAATGCTTCGAACAATCCTGCGAGGGTGCTTCGTCGCAGGGCGCGGCCCCTGATGCGGGACGATGTCACGCGCTTCATCCGCAGGCCCGCGCGCGTGATCAGGCCCGTCATCCCGTAGCCCCCGACCGTCGCCCGGAAAAGCCCGGCGTTCTCCGTCGGGGTGCAGAGAAAGGTTCCCGAGGGAGTCGCGACCTCCAGGTAGTCGATGAAATTCTCGATGGAACCGACCTTGTGGTGGTTCTTGCCGTGCACGTTGCTGGCCACCGCGCCGCCCAGAGTCACGTATTGCGTTCCCGGCGTGACGGGGAGGAACCAGCCGCGCGGGAGCAGCGCCCGGATGATGTCGCGGAGGCTCACGCCCGCCTCGGCTTCGAGCAGGCCCGTCGCCTCATCGAAGGCGATGAAGCGATCCAGAAAGCGCGCGCCCAGAAAGCGGTTTCCCGGGGCAGGCAAGGACGCGTCGCCGTAGCTGCGGCCCAGACCCCGGGGAATGCCGGGGGAAGCGGTCACGAGCGCGCGGGCTTCCGGGAGCGAAGCGGGGAAGGCGCCTTCGGCGCGAATGACGGGAACACGGCCCCAGCCGGAGAGGGGAAGGGTCATGGGAAAATCGGAAATCGGAAATCAGAAATCAGAAACACCATTGTCTCCCTTTCATGTTTCTGATTTCCGATTTCATCTTTTCGTCCCTTGTTCACACCCCGTAGTACTCCCGGTACCAATCCACGAACTTCCCGACGCCCGCCTCCACGGAGGTGTTCGGCTTGAAGCCCGTGTCGCGGACGAGGTCGTCCACGTTGGCGAAGGTGTCGGGCACGTCTCCGGGCTGGAGCGGCATGAGGTTCAGTTCGGCCTTCTTGCCCAGCTTTTGCTCCAGCACCTTGATGTAGTCGAGCAATTCCACCGTGTTGTTGTTGCCGATGTTGTAGATGCGGAAGGGCGCGCGGCTGGTGGCCGGGTCGGGGCGCATCGGATCCCATTCCGGATTAGGGGCCGCCGGGCGCATGGCGGTCCGGTACACGCCCTCGACGATGTCGTCCACGTAGGTGAAGTCGCGGCGGTGCCGGCCATGGTTGAACACGTTGATCGGCTTGCCTTCCAGGATGTTCTTGGTGAAGAGGAACAGCGCCATGTCGGGCCGCCCCCAGGGGCCGTACACCGTGAAGAAGCGCAGCCCGGTGGTCGGCAGGCCGAAGAGGTGGCTGTAGGTGTGCGCCATCATCTCGTTGGCCTTCTTGGTGGCCGCGTACAACGTGAGGGGATGGTTGACGCCTTCGTGCTCGGAGAAGGGCATGTCGGTGTTCGCGCCGTACACCGAACTTGTCGAGGCGTACGTGAGGTGCTTCACGCCGCCGTGGCGGCAGGCCTCGAGGATGTTCAGGAATCCGACCACGTTCGCGTCCACGTAGGCGCGCGGGTTCTCGAGGCTGTACCGCACTCCCGCCTGCGCGGCGAGGTTCACCACGATCTCCGGCCTCGCCTCCGCGAAGGCTTTTTCGACCGCGGCCTTGTCCATGAGGTCCGAGCGGAAGAACCGGAAGCCCGGGTACCCCGACAGGATCTTGAGGCGCGCCTCCTTCAGCGAGGGGTCGTAGTAATCGTTGACGTTGTCATAGCCGGACACGGCATGGCCGCGCTCGAGGCAAAGCCGGGCGAGATGGAAACCGATGAAGCCCGCGGTGCCGGTGATGAGCAGGGTTTCAGGGGACGGGGTTTGGTTCATGGGGAGTTCTTCGGGGTTATGCTTCGGCGGCGGGGGATCTTCGCGGGCTATGCTTCGGGGGGCTGGAGGGTTCTTCGCGGGCTATGCTTCGAAGGGGAAAGCGTTGATGGCAATGAACCCCCTGTTCCATCCTCATAATCTCCACAATGTCACCCCTTCCGGCTTTCCCTCGCGCGAAAGGATGTTCTTGATGTCGGCCACGACTCCCTTGCCGCCATCGAGGAATTTCAGCACTCCCTCCCAACCCGCCGCCTTGAAAGGCGCGTGGGACACGGCGAGAATCACCCCCTGCGCGGGCTTTGCCTGATCCGCGGGAACCAACCGCACTCCATGCTCGTGTTCCGCCTCGTCGGGGTAGGCCATGGGATCCACCACTTGCACCTCGATGCCGAAGCTTGCCAGTTCCCGGATGATGTCGACGACCTTGCTGTTGCGCAGGTCGGGCACGTCCTCCTTGAAGGTCAGGCCCAGCACCGTCACGACGGGCTTTCCGCCGGGAAAGCGCTCGCATCCCGACCGGAACAGGAGTTTCGCGGTCTCGCGGGCGACGTAGGCCCCCATGCCGTCGTTCACGCGACGGCCGGCCAGGATCATGCGGGGATGGTATCCCAGCTCTTCGGCCTTGTGGGTCAGGTAATAGGGATCCACGCCGATGCAATGGCCGCCCACCAGGCCCGGTTGGAAGCGCAGGAAGTTCCACTTCGTCCCCGCCGCGGCCAGCACGTCCTGCGTGTCGATGCCGGCGCGCTGGAAGATGAGGGCGAGCTCGTTGACGAGCGCGATGTTGACGTCGCGCTGGGTGTTCTCGATCACCTTGGCCGCCTCGGCGACCTTGATGGAGGCGGCCTTGTACACGCCCGCGGTGACGACGGAGGCGTATACCTCGGAGGCGATGTCCAGCGTCTCTTGGTCCATCCCCGACACGACCTTCGTGATCTTGGTGAAGGTGTGCTCCGTGTCTCCGGGGTTGATGCGCTCCGGGGAGTACCCCACCTTGAAGTCGACGCCGCACTTGAGTCCCGACTCGCGCTCGAGGATGGGCACGCAGATCTCCTCGGTGGCGCCGGGATACACCGTGCTTTCGAAGACCACGATGGTTCCCTTGGAGAGGTTCTTTCCGACGGTGGCGGAAGCCTTGCGCAGGGGGGTGAAATCCGGGCGGTTGGCCTCGTCGACGGGAGTGGGCACGGCGACGATCAGGAAGTCGGACTTTTTCAGCTCCTCGGGGTCGGAGGTGAAACGGGTCTGGATGCCCTTGAATTCGGCCGGGTCCAGGTCGCGGTTGCGGTCGAACCCTTTTCGAAGTTCTTCGATGCGTCCCGTGTTGATGTCGAAGCCCGTGACCGGGCCCTTTTTGCCGAAGTGGACGGCGATGGGCAGGCCGACGTAGCCCAAGCCGACGACGGCTATTTTGCGGGAGAAAGCCATGATGCCCCTTCGAGGAAAGGATTGGAACCGGCAATTTAGCCAGAATGGTTGAAATGGAGCAAAATCGGGACAAAAAAGAAGCAAGGCAACGGGGAAACGGCGAAATCGGATAACGCGCGGGAATCGATGAGGCGGAGTTGTCTATTTGTCTATACTTGCGCCCCGGTGATGTTGGATCCGGATCCGCCGGCCGTGGAGGCGCCTTGGGAATTTCGAAGGTCGGGGTAGAGCGGGATTCCGCGGAGGAACCGGGCGGCGACAGGGCCCGGCTTTTTCGCCTGATCGCTCTCGCGCGCACCCTTTGGCGCGCGCGGCGCCTGGTCGCCGTGGTCACGCTTGCGGGAGCATTGCTGGGGGCGGGTTATTCCCTGATGGCTCCCGAAGTCTTCGTTTCTCGCGCGATCATTTATCCCAAGGAGATTTCGGCGACCTCCGAAAAATCGCTCTTGGGGGTCGGCTTGGGCAGCGCCCTGAATCCGCTCGCCGGAGTGAGTCACCTGAACCGCGTGGACATCCTCGTGAACAGTCCCGAATTGGCTGCGATGGTGCTGGGTCGCCCCGGCATTGCGGCCGCCTTGTTTCCCGAATGGTGGGATTCCGCCGCCGGGCGATGGAGGGACAAGGAGCCGACCTCCCTCGATGGCCAGACGGCCCTCCAGCGCGCCTTGTACACCAAGGTGGATTCATACAAGCTCACGCTTGAGCTGCGCGCGCGCGCGAACGATGCGAAGGGGGCTCACCTCATCCTGAGCGCTTACCTCGACGCCCTCAACGAGCGGATGAAGGAGACGGTGATCCGGGACGCCGAGGCCAATCGGGAATACCTCGAAGCCCAGCTGTCGCGCACCTACGATCCCTGGATCCGGGAAAAGATCCAGCAACTCATCCTGCGCCAGGTCGAGACGGGGATGCTGCTCAACGCCAATGCCTTCGAGATCCTCGAGGGACCGTTGCATCCCCGTCTTCGGGAGTCGCCGCGCCGCAAGCGCATCGTGCTGTTCTCGGCTGCCGTGGCTTTCGCCGCCTCGTGCGCATGGGTGCTTGCGGCCGCGGCCATCCGCGGGGGAAGGGACGCCGAGTCCCGGTCCTGAGGATCCGGCGCCCGGCGCGCGACATGTTCTTGCCCGGCCTTTCCCCGGAACTCGCCTTCGCCGCAGGCTGCGTCTTCGTTTTCGGGCTTTGGGTCGCCTCGCGCGACCTGCCCCTGCCCTGGGCCTTGCCCCTGGTGCTCCTGAAGGTCGCCATTCCGGTAGCCTACTTCGCGCAGGATCCGTTCGGACTGCTGCATCTCGAGGACGACCTGGCCTACTATTACGGCGCGGTGTCGTTGCGCCAGCGCGGGGTTGACATCGTTGCGGTCGTCTCCCATCCCGTGTTGATCCGCGTGTTCTTCGATGCGATGGGCAGCATGCATGTGGGCTACCCGCTTTGGAACCTGACCGCGATCTCCATTTTCGGCCCGCATTATTTCGCTCCCGTCCTCATGAACGTGGGCCTCACCTTCGTGGGCGGATGGCTGTTCGTCCGCATCCTCGCCCAGGTCGGCTTCCCGCCTGCGTACAGGGTTTTCGCCGTCGCGTTTTTCCTCCTGCACTGGGACGTGGTCGTCTGGTCGTCCTTCCTGAACCTCAAGGACACGTTGGCCATGGCGCTGACGCTGGCCGCGATGAACCGGTTGCTGGCGCTCGTCCGGGCCCCGGGCTTCTTGCGCCTGGTGCTCGCCGTCCTTCCCCTCGCGGCCCTCGTATACGTGAGGTTCTATGCGCCCGCATTGATCCTTGCCGCGCTCGGCGCGCACCTGGCCTGGCCGGGAGCCTCGCGCGCGCGCTTGATTCCGGCTGTCGGGATTCTCCTCGGGCTCGCGGCTATTGCGATCTGGAAATCCGACGTCGTAGCGCGCGGATTGGCACAAGCGGATCCGGCGGGAGCCTTGTTCGGCATCGTCCGGCTGTTGCTCACGCCGCTGCCGTGGAACCTGTCGCCGGGATACGGCTTCCTGCTGATGCCCTCGCTGTTGCATCTTTTTTTCCTTGTTCCCGCCTTGCTGGCCGGCATTTTACTGTGGGGTCGTCCCGGCGCCCGGTTTCTTCTCATGTACGGGATCATCGTGCTGGGATTCTACGCGCTCTTTCCGGACCTGCAGGGAAGCCGGCAGCGTTTGCAGGCTTCTTTCGTGTTCATCTGGCTGCAGTTCCACGTCATTTGGACGCTGGCGCGGCTTGCGTCCCGGCCGACCGGAAGGACAGGGGAGTCCGGGGCGCATGATGCGTTCGCGAAGCCCCCCGGGATGCCCTCGACCGCAGCGTAATTCCCCGCGCCGGTTTTATCGGTTCAGGCCTTGCGGCAGCGAACGGCGACGCGACTGGTGAGTCGCAGTCGAGCCAACATCGCGCAGGCAGGGCGCAAAGCGTGCCCCGCCCCGGCGATCAGGCGGTCGAAGGGCCGCGCGATGCCCGATTCACCCGCGGAGAGGCGGTGGCGCGCGCTGCGGAACCAGTCTTGCGGCGCCGCGAGGTGCGTGACCCTTTCCACGTGAAAGGAACCCTCCAGCATGCGCACGATGTCGCGCATCCGGAACAAGGTCATATGGCGCGGAAGGTCGAGGCTGTGCCAATATTTTCCATAGATATTGAAATCCGGCGCGCCGATCCGGATGGTGGAGAAGAGGAACTGTCCGCCGGGCCTCAGCTTCGCCGCGATACGGGCCGTCGCGCCGAAGGGATCCTCAAGGTGTTCCATCACGAAGCCCGCGATCACGGCGTCCAGGCTTCCGTCGGGGATGCCTTCGAGCGCGTCCTCGACGGCGCGCCCGACGATGTGGAAACCCCTCGCTCGCGCCTCCTCCGCCGCGCCGGCGGAGTACTCGATGCCGATGCAATCCGTCCATCCCAGGTTTCGAAACAGCGCGAGGCGCGCGCCGGAGGCGCAACCGATCTCGAGCAACCTGCCGCCCGGCACGAAGCGGGGGATCAGCAATTCATCCGCCCGCCTGCGGGCCCCCAGGTGGCGTCGGTCGGGAAAGATCCACTTGGGGCTTTGCAGATGGGCGTAACCGAGATGTCTTTTCAAGCATCGCAGGAGGGCGGGAGAAGGGGTGATTTCGGCCGCGCGATAGGGCGCATAGTCGCCCGGATAATGCCGTTGGATATCCGGCTCGGCGATCCGGGGGTTTTGGAAAAGCAGCCCGCATCCGCCGCACTCCGAGGCGAAGAATGGGCCGGAAATCCCGAGCTGCCGGTCGCAGGCTTCGAAGCGAAGCCGGCTTTCGCGTCCGCCGCAGGCCGGGCAAGCCAAATCGCGCAGAGAAGCGGTCACCTCGGCCTCCCGGCGCCCCAGTGCCGCAACAGTCTTTCCGTCTCGGGGCTGCGGAACGCGAAGTGCTGGACGAACGGGTAGGCGAGGGATCCGAGCGCGAGGCAGGCCGCGGACGCCGCGTAGGAACGCGCGCCGAGGGAGCCTGCCAGCGCCTGCAGGAGCAAGGCCGCGGCGAGCGCGACCCCCGTGGCCGCGAGCGCCCGGAGGAAGGGCCCGGCGAAAAGCGGAAGCACCGGGAATCCCGCCTTCCGGTCGAGCCTCAGCGTGATCCAGATGGATGTGACGTACAATACCGAGACGAAGGCCGCGGGCAACGCCGCGAGGCCGAGGCGCGGCGTCAGCCAGGCTGCGAGGGCGAAGAAAAGGGCGAAGTCGAGGAGCCCGAAGAGGATCGGGGTTCGCACGTCGCGCAGCGTGTAGAACGCCTGTCCCACCACCGTGCCCACGGCTCCGGCGGGCAGCGCGAGGACATACAGCGCGAACAGCCGGGAAGTCCGCAGCGTGTCTTCGCGCGTGAAGGCGCCGTGTTCCAGCACCAGCCCGATCACCGGCTCCGCGAACGCCGCGAGGAGGATCGCAAGGGGCACCGCCGCGAAGAACAAGGCTGAGCAGCTGCGCGAGATGGCCGACCGCAGCCCCGCCGTGTCGCCGCGCGCGGCATGCTCCGCCATCACGGCGAAGCCCGCGATCGCGATCCCCGAGGCGATCAGCGGCTGCAGCGGCTGGGCGAGGCGCGCGGCGTATCCGAGCAGCGAGATGGAGCCGGGCTCCATCCCGGAGGCTATCCACCGCTCCACGACCGGTCGCAGCTTGTAGAAGCTCATGGCCAAGGCAAGGGGGCCCGCGAGGCGTGCGAACCCGACCACGACAGGATGCCGCCAAGGCACGGGCCGGAACAACGCCGCCCCCCCCAAGCGCCAGGATCCCACGGCCAGGAGCACGGTCAGGCAGGCTTGGGCCGCCAACGTCGCGGCCACGAGGACCAAGGGACCGAGCCGTTCCCCGAACGCCCACGCCGCAGCCAGCGCGAAGGCCGGAACCAGCACGCGTCCCCACATGGGCGTGACGAAGCGTCCGGCGCAATAATGCGCGCCGGAAAGGATTTCGTTCACGGCGGCAAGGGCCACGACCGGCATCAGCCAGCGCAGCATCGAGGCGGCGTTTCGGGTTGATTCCCCGTCGAGCCCCGGCGCAAGCAGGCGCATGACGGGCTCGGCCCACACGATCACGGGCAGCGAGACGACGAGGCAGGCGCCGCCCGCCAACCGGGTCAAGGCGCCCAGCACGGCGTTTGCTTCCTCGGGGTCGGTTTCGCGCTGCCGGGTGAAGAGGGGTATGAACACCGCTCCCACCGAGGTCGAGAGGATCATCGTGACGAGCGCGGGCAGGGTGGTGGCGGCGAGGTAGGCGTCCATGCCCACGGTCGCCCCGAATCGCGCGGCGATCACCATGTGGCTCCAAAAGCCGAGGAACAATCCGGCTGCCGTGAAGGCGCTGACGGTGGCGGTGGAGCGGACGAATCGGCTCATCGGGACGGCGCGCGCGCGTCGGCTCCGGCCTCCCGGCGGAAGAGGAGATTATAGGTGCGCTCTGCGCGGTGGGAGGGCGGATAGTTGTCGGTGTTGTATCTCTCGTCCCCGTATCCCCGAAAGACGGGCGCGTAGCCGCGTCGGACCATTTCCCCGACGAGTTCGTCGAGGCCGAGGACCCATTGCAGGTTTTCCACCTGCGATCCCATGTTCACCTGCCGCCGCACGAACGGGGGGCCCTCATGCATGGCCACCTTGCAGAACAGCATGAAAGCAGGCCGCGTCGCCGCGAGGGAGTCAAGCAGCGCTCCGGTATCTCGCGCCATGTGCAGCCCCCCATCCGAGAAGACGATGTCGAAAGGCTCTCCCACGGGGATGGCGGGGGAAAATGTCACGCGGGCATCGTCGTTCCAGACGACCCGGCCGACTTCGCAGGCCTCGGGCACGTCCACCACGTGATAGCGAATGTCCGGATCGCGGGGATTGCCCAGGCACGCGAGGAATTGCCCGTAGCCGATCCCCGCCGCTCCGCCGAAATCAAGCACCCGCAATGGGCCTACCTGCGGGCGGCAGGCGGCGGCCAGCACCGGGAGCAGGGCCTTGGACGGGGGGAGTCCGTCAGGAATGGCTCCCGATGCCAGCCCCTCCCGCACCTTCGTCGCGTGCTCCCGGCTGTATGCGCTCCATGCCTTCGAGCGCCACCCCAGCCCCTCCGGGCTATCTCCGAAGTCACTGTAAACACCCTCGAAGGGAGGCTTGCGTTTCGCATGATAGTACCGCGCCCAGCCCAAGGTCTGCCGCAGGTGCCAAGGCAACCATCTCTTCAGGATGCGGATAGGGAGGGGGGGCATTTTCATCGGGGGCAAGATAGGATTCTCACCTCGTCCCCTTCGAGTTATCCAAGGCGCTTCAAGGGCTTTCGGCGTATCTTATGGAACCCGCATTCCGGAATGTCCGCATGATCCCCTGCGCCAACCCCCGTGCCCAATACCTCGCCCGCAAGGCCGAAATCGACGCCGCCGTGGCTCGCGTGCTTGCGAGCGGCTCCTACATCCTTGGTGAGGAGGTAAAGGCGTTCGAAGCGGAGTTCGCGACCTGTATTGGGGCGTCGCATGCGGTCGGCGTCGCCAGCGGGACGGACTCGATCCAGCTCGCGCTGCGCGCGCTGGAGGTGGGTCCGGGCGACGAGGTCATCACCACGGCCTTTACGGCCGTGGGTACCGTCGCCGCCATCGAGCTCGCGGGCGCCACCCCCGTCTTCGCCGACGTCGAACCTGTCGCCTGCACGCTGGATCCGGAAGCCGTCGCCGCCGCGATCACCCCGCGCACGCGGGTGATCCTGCCCGTGCATCTATACGGAGCGCCCGCCGATCTCGATCCCTTGCTCGCCCTGGCGGCGCGTCACGGCTTGTACCTCGTCGAGGATTGCGCCCAGGCGCACGGTGCGCGGTACAAGGGGCGGCGCGTGGGAACCTTCGGCGACTTCGGGTGCTTCAGCTTTTATCCGACCAAGAACCTCGGAGCGCTCGGCGACGCGGGCGCTCTCGTGACTTCCGACCCGTCGCTTGCCGACAAGGCGCGCCGCCTTCGCCAGTACGGCTGGGACGACGTGAGGAGAAGCGTCGTTCCGGGAATCAACTCGCGTCTCGACGCCTTGCAGGCGGCCGTCCTGCGGGCCAAGCTGCCGTTCCTCGACGCCGACAATGCCGCGCGCGCCCGCATCGCGAACGCCTACGATGCGGGCTTGGCCGGGACGGGCCTCGTGCTGCCCCGCGCGCGCGCGGAAGATTCCCACGTGTTCCATCTCTACACCGTGAGGAGCCCGCGCCGCGACGCGCTCGCGAGGTTCCTCGCCGCGCGCGGCATCGAGACGCGCGTTCACTACGACATGCCGATCCATCGGCAGGTCGCCTACGCGGGACGGATCCGGGGGAGCGAAGGCTTGCCCGAGACCGACCGCGCGGCCCGGGAAGTCTTGTCGCTTCCGATGTTCCCGGAACTGCGCGACGATGAGGCGGCGCAGGTGATCGAGGGCGCGCGCGCCTTCGCGTCCGGGGCGTAGGACGCCATGACGGGACGTTCCCTTCTCTTCGTCGTGGACAGCCGCGCGGGCCATGCCACGCGCAGGGCGCGGGGCATGGTATTCCGGGAGGCCTTCGAGCGGGAAGGGTGGACGATCCGATTCATGGATGCGGCGAAGGACCCTCAGGCCGGGATCGTCGCGGCCGCCCGCGGCCATGAGATCGTGTATTTGCTCAAGGTGAGCTCGCTGCGACTCGTGCGCCAGCTCCGGCGCGGTTCGCGCGCGCGCATCGTCTTCGACCTGACCGACGCGCTCTGGAAACGGGGGCACCGCCGCGCCGGCTGGCATGACCTCGACCGCATCCTGCGGCTCGTCGACGCCGTTACCTGCGAAAATTCCGTCACGCGGGAATATGCCCTCCGTTTCAACCCCAACATCGCGATCGTGCCCGCCTGCGCCCAGACCGAAGCCTTCGACGCGGCGCGCGGCTCGCTCCCTCCGCGAGACGCGGAGCGGGTGGTGATCGGCTGGATCGGCAGCCAAGGGACCGCGGGCGCGCTTTCGAAGGTGAGCGGGCCGCTCCGGCGCGTGTGCGCCCGCCACCCCGAGGTCGTCTTGCGCGTCGCGGGATGCGCGCCCGCCACCGCCGTCCGCGCCCTCAAGGGGCTCCCATACACCTTGCTGCCGCGATACGATGAATCGGGAATGATCCGCGAGATGCTCTCCTTGGACATCGGGCTTTTCCCCGCGCCCCTGGACGAAGAGGACTACCGTGCGAGGGGCGCGCTCAAGGCCTTGCTGTACATGGGCGCCGGAGTTCCTCCCGTATGCCAGGCCGGGGGGGATTGCGACGAGGTCGTCGTGGACGGAGTCACGGGCATGCTGGCCGATGGCGACGAGGAATGGGAGAGCAGGATCGAGGCGCTTGTCGCGTCGCCGGCCGTTCGTCGCGAGATGTCGCGCGCGGCGCTGGAGTACGCGCGCCGCGAACGATCCGTCGCGAGCGTGCATGCGCGCCTGCGTGATGCCTTGCTGGGGGCGCTCGAGGCCCGGACCTTGCCGAATCCCGCGCCCCCGCTTTCGGTGCGCGCACGGGAGGCCCTCGCAAGCTTCGGCTTCCGCGTGGACGGATGGCTTCACCGCGCCTGGAGGCTGTTGTCATGAAGCTCGCGGTCACGGGAGCGCTGGGCCACATCGGATCCCGCCTCATCCACGCCATGCGGCCCGGTGAGTACTCCTCCGTGCTGCTGCTCGACAATCTCGCCACCCGCCGCCGCAATTCGCTCTTCGGGCTCCCCGAGGGAGTGCCCTTTCGCTTCGTCGAGGAGGATGTGCTGACGGCCGACCTTCCGCGGCTCTTCGACGGCTTCGACGCTGTCATCCACCTCGCGGCCATCGCCGAGGCGGAGACCAGTTACGACAAACCCGATGAGGTCGAACGGGTGAACCATGAGGGGACGCTTCGGGTGGCCGAAGCTTGCCGGGCGACGGGCGCGGGACTTTTCTTTCCGTCCACCGCCAGCGTCTACGCGCCCAAGGCAGGCATCGCGCGCGAGGATGGGCCCGATTCCGATATCACGCCCCAGACCCCGTATGCCTCGGGAAAGCGAAAATCGGAAATCCGGATTCGGGATATGGGCGAACGCGGTTTGCGCTACGCCATCGGACGGCTGGGAACGGTGTTCGGCGCCTCGCCGGGCATGCGCTTTCACACGGCAGTGAACCGCTTCGCCTGGCAAGCCTGCACGGGCTTGCCCCTGACGGTCTGGCGCACGGCGATGGAACAGCGACGACCGTATCTCGACGTGCTCGACGCCGCCGCGGCGATTTCCTTCATCGCGCGCCGCGGCCTGTTCGACGGAGAGACCCGCAATATCGCCACGATCGGGGCGACCGTTTCGGAGGTCCTCGGCGTCCTGCGCCGCCGGGTACCCGATATCGAGGTGCGGCTCGTCGATTCGCCCGCCATGAACAGCCTGTCGTACGATGCCCCTCCCGATCGCCTGCGGGACGAAGGATTCACCTTCACCGGTTCGCTGGAGCGGGGCATCGGGGAGACTGTCGAGCTGCTGGGAAACCTTCGCGGGGATGGAAGGTGAAGGTGCGCCCCGCATCGCGGAAAATCCTCGTGGTCGTGCCTTCGCTCGCGCGCGGCGGCGCCGAGCGCACCGTCTCGCGCCTCACGCTCGAGTGGGAACGGGGCGGTCACGACGTCTCCGTGGCCGTGTTCAATGCCGTGAACCAGGCATACCGGCATGGCGGGCGCCTGCTCGACCTCGGGGCTCCGGCGCGACCCCGCGGGTTCGCGCGGCTTTTCTCCGCCCCTCGCAACCTGATCGTCCGGGCCTTGAAGTTGCGGCGTCTCTTGCGAACAAATCATTTCGATCACGTTTTCGCCTTTATGGAAAGCGCGAACATTCCGGTCCTGATCGCTTCCCTCGGCCTCCCGGCGCGGGAGCGCCTCGTCGTCAGCGTGCGCGGCAACCCCGGCCGCATGCCGTGGTTTCATAAGGCCGCGGCGTTCTGCCTGTACGGGATCGCCTCGCGCGTGGTGACGGTTTCGAAGGGCGCGGAGTCGCGGCTTGCCGGGATGGTTCCGGGGCTTGGCGGGCGCGTCGAAACGATCCATAGCCCCGTCGATCCGGTGGACGTCGTGGAAAAAAGCACGGAGCCGGAGGGGGGCTTCTTCGCGGCCGGGAGGCTCGTCCGGGGGAAGGGTTTTGATCGCATGCTCCGGATCTTCGCCGGCGCCGATTTGCCCGGCGTCATGCTTCGCATCGCCGGGGAGGGTCCCGAGTTCGCCCGCCTCGAGTCCTCGATCCGGGCGCTGGGTCTCGAAGATCGGGTGAAGCTGCTCGGCGCCCTGGATGACCCTTTGCCGGAGATGCGCCGGGCGCTCGCTTTCCTCATGACATCGGAGCACGAAGGATTCCCGGTCGCGTTGATCGAGGCGATGGCTTGCGGCTGTCCCGTCGTCGCCTTCGACTGCGACTTCGGTCCGCGCGAGGCGTTTCGCGACGGGGTGGAGGGATTCCTGGTCCCGCCCGCCGACGACGCGGGCTTCGCGCGAAGCATGGAGCGGATCGCACGCGATATGGCGTTGCGCGCGGCGATGGCGCGCGCGGCGAGCCTGCGCGCCGCGGATTTCGATGCCGGGAGCATCGCCGCGCGATGGCTGCTTGACTCGGGAGGGGAGGAGGCGTGAGAATCCTCCATGTTATCTCAGGCCTCGAGGTCGGAGGCGCGGAGTTGATGCTCGCCCGCCTCACGGCGGAATTGCACCGCGGGGGCCATGCCTCCGCGGTGTTGTCGTTGCGCGGGCGCGGACCCGTGGCGAAGCGGCTCGAGGCCGAAGGCACGGTCGTGGTGAGCGCCCGGAATCCGGTCGAATGGCTTGGGCTTGCGAGGCGCCTGCGCGATTTTCGTCCCGACGCGATCCAGGGCTGGATGCACCACGGAAACCTCACGGCGCTTCCGCTTGGCGCGCTGACGGGCGCGCCGGTGTTCTGGAGCATCCACCAAAGCCTGCACGAACTCGCCTACGAGAAACCGCGCAATCGTTTGCTCATCCGTGCGGCACGGGCGTTTTCGAGGCTGCCCTCCGGCATCGTCTATGTGTCGCGCACGTCGGCGGCGCAGCATGCGCGCTTCGGCTTCGGCGCCGCGCGCGCCCGGGTCGTGCCGTTGGGTTTCGACACGGGCCGGTTTCGGCCGTTGGGCGAGGCCGAAAGGCGCGAGGCTCGCGCGCGTCTCGGGCTTGATCCCGACGCAGTGTGGACAGGGATCGTGGCGCGCCACGATCCGAAGAAAGATCACGACCTTTTCCTGGAGGCTGCCGCCCGCGTGGCATCCGGTCGGGAAGACGCGCGTTTCCTGCTCTTGGGGCGCGGCATGGATCGTCCGGACCATCCTTTGCGCGCGAAGGCGGCGGGCTTGACCTTGGAGGGGCGGGTCCTCTTTCGGGGCGAAACAGCCGATCCCGCGCCGTGGATCGCCGCGCTGGATGTGCTGGTTTCCTCCTCGTACACCGAGGCTTTTCCCACCGTGGTGGGGGAGGCCATGGCCTCAGGGGTTCCTTGCGTGGTCACCGACGTGGGGGATTCCGCGTTTTTGCTGGGCGCTGCGGGACGGGTGGTGCCGCCGCGCGACGCTCCCGCACTGGCCCGGGCGCTGGAGGATGTGCTTTCGCTGGGGGAGGCCGGACGGCGCGCGCTGGGCGCGGCCGGCCGCGCGAGAATCGTCTCGGAGTTCACGATGGAGCGCGCCGCCGCGGGCTTCTTGGCGCTTTACGCCGACGGCGGCGCCGATGCGGACGTCAGGGCGTCGGCGACGTCGAGGTAGGCGCGCGTCACGCGTTCTTTTCCGAAGGAAGCCTCGGCGATCTCGCGGCCACGTCGCCCCATCTCCTCGCGACCCACCGCCCCCGCGGCGATCACGCGGAGCAATGCCTTCGCAAGCGAGCCGATATCGCGCGGGGAGCACAGGAAGCCGTTCTCGCCGTCGCGGACCACGGCCCGGCACCCCGACAGGGAGGTGGTGACGATGGGTTTGGCCACCGCCGCGGCCTCGAGGAGGTTTTTCGGGATGCCCTCCCGATAATATGTCGGCAACACCACGCAATCGGCTCCGGCGTAGGCGGATCGCACGTCGTCGAGCGGGCCGTGATACTCGAGCAGGCCTTCGCGCGCCCAGGCCTCCAGTTCCGCGCGTTGAACGAAACGGGCATCCCCTTCCTCCGGAAAGCCGTATATCCGACAGACGGCCTCCGGACGTTCTGCGCGCACGCGTCGCATCGCTTCCGCCAGCTCGGCCAAGCCCTTCTCCCGGAGCAAGCGCCCCACGAAGACGAAAACGACCCTTCCATCTTCCGCTCGTGGCGGCATGGGTGCGAACCTCTGGAGGTCCACCCCGGATCCCGGCACCAGAAGGGCACGTTCCTCGGCAACGAGGCCGTTTTCCAGCATGTAGGCGAGCTCTTCTGGGCTTTGGAAGATCACGCGCCCCGCACGGCGCTGGATCCTCCTGTAGATTCCGTAGGCGAGGCGGCGCAAAAAGCCGCGCCGCTCCAAGGCATTGCCCCGACCCGTGATGGCGCCGGCGGAAGGGATTCCGAGGAGGCGCGTGGCGAAGCCTCCGGTCACGTTGTTGACGAAGGGGACACGCAGCAACCCGGCGGCGAAGCCCCCATAGAGATTGCACTTGATCGTGAAATGATACGCGATGTCGGGGCGAATCCGGTGGTAGGCCGACAGGAAACCCAGCGCTGCGCGCGCCTCGCGCCACGGATTTTTGGATGCGGGCGACAGCGGCAAGTGGGTCGCACGGCACCCGAGTTCCCGTAATCTGTCCCAATAAGCATCGCGCGGTGAAAGCGTGTGCACCTCCCAGCCCGCCTCGAGGAAGGCGAGCAGGGTGTCCCGGCGATGGTTGTAGAGGTACCACGACGTGTT
>CBFGVC010000026.1:0-17079 GCA_965652255.1 uncultured Fibrobacteria bacterium
CGAAGTTGGAGTCCTCGTCCTCGAGCTTGCGGCGGCTGGTGCCGTTGCGGCCCGCGGCGAAGACGTACTTGAAGTCGAGCTGCTCGTCGCTGGCGCCCAGGTCGACGAACAGGTCGAACACCTTGTCGAGCGCCTTCATCGGCTCGCAGCCCGGGCGGTCGATCTTGTTGATCACCACCGCGATGGTGAGGCCCAGCTCCAGCGCCTTCTTGGTCACGAAGCGCGTCTGCGCCATGGGGCCCTCGAAGGCGTCGACGATCAGCAGCGCCCCGTCCACGGTGCCCAGCACGCGCTCCACCTGGCCGCCGAAGTCGGCGTGCCCGGGTGTGTCCACGATGTTGATGAGGTGATCCTTGTAAACCGCCGAGGCGTTCTTCGAGAAGATCGTGATTCCGCGTTCGCGTTCCTGGTCGTTGGAATCCATGACGCGCTCGCTCACCACCTGATTTTCGCGGAAGGCGCCGCTTTGCTTGAGCAGGCCGTCCACGAGGGTCGTTTTGCCGTGGTCGACGTGCGCGATGATGGCCACGTTGCGGATCTTGGAGCTGTCCATGCGGGATTCCGGGGTAAAATTGGCGAAAATCGCGAAATATCGCGAAGGGAAGAGGGTGAATAGGAGCAGTTTCGGGCCCGAATGTCAATGCGTTCGAGCCGAAAACGGCGGTTCTTTTGTGTTTTTTCGCTTCGTCACGAGCGATTTCGCCCTATATTCCTCAAATCGACAAAAAACATGGGGGTGTCTTCGTGATGCGATTTTGTTTCGGGAACCTTCGCAGGCCCGTGATGGCCGTGATGGGGCGTTTCTTCGCCGTCCTGACCTTGCTCGTCGGCTCCGTCGTCGCCCAACCCCAGTTGACGGTCACCCCGACGAACGCGGCCTGCGAGTCCGGGCCCACCCTTGTCGACGGCGCGCCCGATACGGTCGCCTCGGTTCCCGACGCCGACGGGTTCTACAGCATGTTCGACGGGAAGACGCTCAAGGGCTGGTGGGAGAACTGCCTCACCACCCACTCGTCGCAAAACCGCACCACGGGGGGGATCTGGATCGCCGATTCCAACGTGGGCGCCATCTACTCGCAGCAGGCCTCGAACCTCGCGGGCAGCGTGCTCATGACCAACAAGACGTGGACGCACTACGAGATGATCTTCGACTTCTGGCCCGCGTGGGGCAACGACGCGGGCGTGTTCAACCGCGTGGTGCCCACCGGTAGCACCGCCGGCCGCACCTACCAGACGGGCCTCGACTACAAGCAGGGCAGCAGCATCGGCGGCTCCTACGGCGAAGGCGGCTACGCGAACTTCAACATCGATCCCTATCTGTTCACCAACACCTTCGGGGTCATCACGGTGGGCCAGTGGCCCTCCTTCACCGCGGCCCGCAATCCTTCGTCGTTCGGCTGCCCCTCCACCGGATGCGGCCCGGCGAACTGGCACGCCGTGTGGGACACGGCGGGATGGAACCAGATCCGCATCAAGTTCTTCGGAGGGCTCGTTTCCGGAAGCCCCACGCGCATGCAGGCCTGGATGCGGCGGATCAACAACCCGCCCGTTCCTCCGCCCAACAACTGGGTGCCCACCCACGACAGCGCCTTCAACATCGTCACCCCCGCCAACCCCATCGGCCTCCAGATCCACGGCGGCTCCGATTATTGGAACCGCTCGGGCCGGGGCACGTGGTATCGCAACATCCGCATCCGGCCCCTCGACGTCGAGGGGAATCCTTTGGTGGTTTCGCTCAAGCCGGGCATCCTTCCGCCGGGCACGCGCTTCTCCGTGCGCGGGGGCGAGCTGGTCGGCAACCTCGCCGAGCCTCATCGCGTCGTCGTGCGCGACGCGCGCGGCCGCGTGCTCGACAGGTTCTCGGGCGACGGCGGCGAGGAGGTTCGCCATCGCCTCGCCGACGGCACGGCGGGTTTGTTGCTCGTCGAGATCCGCACCGCCCGCGGCGTCGAGCACCTGCGCGTCGGCGCGATTTAGTTCCGCCCCGGGAACGGTCCCGAACGACGTTACAACCGGAGTCCCGTCCCGTCCTCGCGATCCGGATGCCTCTGGATATTATTCCAGGTCGTCAACCCCGGGGGTTTCCGTGCGCGCTTTCATGCTCTCTGTCGCCATTCTGTCGCCTCTTGTTCCCGTCGCGTCCGTCGCGTCGGTGGGCCGCGATTTCTCCGATGCCGCCGACACCACCGTTCGCATCGCCAACACGCGAAACGCCACGGCGTTGGTGGTGGACGCGGGCATGGGGCAAGGGATCGAAGCCTCGGGCGACCTCGCGATCAGGGCGAGCGGCAGCCGCGTCGGGCTGAGGGCCGAGGCGGAGTACTACGGCGTCGAGGCCGAGGCGCGCAATGGAGCGGGCATCCGCGCGCGCGGCGCGACGGGCGGCCTCGCCGAAGGCGTCGTGCTGGGCCTGGCGGCTTCCGGCGGGGACGCGGGGATCCATGCCGAGGCGCGCAGCGCGGGCGGCGTGGGCATCAAGGCCGGCGTGGAACAACGCTCCGGCATCGGCGCGTGGGGTCAGGCGGGTTCGCCGAACGGGAACTCCTCCGCGGCCATCGGGGTGGCGGGGTACGGAATGGGAGATCGCTCCGTCGGCGTCTCCGGGGTCACCGACGGGGATGGGGCGGTTTCGGTTCTGGGCAGCGCCTTCGGCGGGGGCGCCTTCGCCGGTTACTTCGAGGGCGACGTCGTGGTCACGGGCGCGTGCGCGCCCTGCGTTCCCGCCGACACGGCCCTGCAAGGCCGCGGGAAACCCTTGGCCGGGGCGCTGGCGAAGATTCTCGCGCTCAAGCCCAGGAGCTACGAGGTCTCCGCGGGCGATGATGGAGCGAAGAACGGGAGTCGCACGGGGTTTTCGGCCCATGAGATCGAGGCCGTGCTGCCGGGGGTGGTGCGCCGCGTGGCCGCCCCCGCGGCGCGAACGCCCGCGGAGCAATGGAACTCCGCCGAACCCGCCTTGTCCGAATACGCGGCGATCAGCTATCAGGAACTGATCCCACTTCTCGTTCGGGCCATCCAGGAACAACAGGCCGAGATCGAAGCTTTGAAAAAAAAACGGTAGTTTGCGCAAAAAATCAAAAAACTGCTTGATTTTGGCGCAACTGACCCTAGATTAAGTCGGCTGTCCGCAAGGTGCGTCACCGCGGACAATCGCGCAGCCCGGGCATTTTCGCAAGGAAGCTTTTATGATCGTACACAAGATGTTGGCCACGTCCTCGTTCGTGCTCGGGGCCATGGCCGCATTGGCCGTCGCCCAGCCCCAAATCATCGAGTCGCAAACCCTTCCCGAGCTTCCCTGCACGGTGGACACCGGCGCCGCTGCCGCGGCCGAGATGGACAGCGTGATCGCCGCCAACGGCGGCCCCGACAACAACGGCTGGATGACCATCTTCGACGGCAAGGGCTCGAAGGGTTGGTTCAACAACTGCCGCACCAACCATTCCAGCAGCCAGAACAGCGGCGCCATCTTCCGCGTCGACACCACCCGCCGCGCGCTGTACACCATGATCCGAGGCACCAGCAACGGCGGCCTCTTCACCACCAAGAAGAAGTTCGCGCATTACGAGATCATGTTCGACTGGTGGCCGCAGTACGGCAATGACGGCGGGGTGTTCAACCGCACCACGCTCAACGGCCGAGCCAACCAGACCGTGCTCGACTACCTGGCCACCTCGGCGATCTATGGGGTGTGGAGCGAGAACGGCTTCCCGAACAACGAATTGTCGGGAGGCGGCACCCGCAACTATCGTCCCTGGACCTACGTGGGCTCGGCGACGCCCTTCACCAGCGGCGCCAATGGCGCCACCACCCCCAACTCGGGCGGCGACACCATCGTCCAGATCCCGGGTTCGGGCGGCAACGGCGGCACCGCGAGCGACTGGCGCGCCCATACCAACACGTCGAACCCCGAGGCGGCCGCCATCGGCTGCGCCTCGACGGGCTGCGTGCAGGCGGACCTGCGCCGGCTCTGGAACAAGCAGGGCTGGAACCAGGGGCGCATCAAGTACTACGGCGGCCTTAGCACCAATCAGCCTTCCTCCCGCACCTTGCCCGGCGACAAGATCCGCATGTACACCTACACGCGCATCTATTACCCCAAGACCAACGCCGACGCGGATTACGCCACGGCGACCGCAGGGTACGTCGACAGCGCGAACTGGGTGCCGGTGCTGCGCGATTCCATCGTCCTCACCGCGGCGCAGGCCACCGCCAATCCGGCCAGCTGGATCGGCTTCCAGGTCCACAACGGCAGCCGTTTCGTCAACCTGAACCAGAACGGACGCGGCACGTGGTACCGCAACATCCGCATCCGCGAGCTCGACTCGCTGGGGGTCCCCACCCACATCGTCTCGATCAGTCCGCAGCGCAGCAACAAGGTTCGCTACGACATGCGCGTCGCCTCGGGCGCCCTCACCGGCTCCATGGATCTCGACCATGTCGTCACCGTCCGCGACCTGCAAGGCAGGGTCCTGCTCCGCGAGTACGGAGACGCGGGCCGCGGGCTTCGCTATGAACTGCCGGCGCGTTCCGGCGTGATGCTGGTGCAGGTGCAGACCTCCCGCGGGTCGCAATCCTTCCGCGTGAACGGGGTCAATCGCTAGGCTCCCCGGCCGCGGCGAGCGCCGCGGCCTTTCGCCGCCTCCCACGGTGCGGGGCGGCGCGGCCGGACGCCTTTTCCAGGGGATTTCTCATCCATGAAAAGCACGATCATCGTCGCATCGCTGGCCGCCTCCCTCGGAGCGCCCCTTGTCGCCGAGCCGGTGTCGTTCCGGCTGCACGGGCAGGCCTGGACCGAGCTGGGACGGGTGATGGAATCCTCGCGCATGCGCTTCGGCGACACTCCGGATTCCGTCGACGTGAGCGGTAGCCCGCTTCAAAGCACCGGGGGCCAACTCGTCGTGGACGCCGCGCTAAGCGAAAAGCTGTCGGCCTCGATCGGTATCGGCGTACGGCAGATCTCGAACTCGGTGGGCACGTTCATCACGCAGGGCGAAGAGAACTACAGCCCGTATGCCTGGAGTTTCACCACCTACCGCGGATACGTCGCGCAGGCGAACCTGACCTATACCGAGGGCGGTGAATTCCCCTGGCTGCAGGTCACGGCCGGCACCTTTTCCCATGTGTACAACCGCGATGCGCACAACCTCGGGGCCTACCTGCTGCGCGGCCCCGTCTATCCGGGCCTTCTGGTTTCCGGGTTCCAGCAGTTCGAACTCGACCCGGCCAAGGCCACCAAGGTCGGGCTGAGGGTGCACCACGCCGCGGGAGCGTTCAGCCACGACCTGCTTTTCCTGAACGAGCACGAGCTTCCGCCCACCTTCGACTGGAGCCTCGCCTACATCGCCAAGGTCCGGCCCCATCCGGCGCTCGAGGTCGGCGCCGGAGCGAACTTCCACCGGCTGATTCCCTATGCCCGCCGCCTGAACGAGGTGGAGTATTCGGGAAGCCTGGAACCCTCCGGCGATACCGTCACGTACACCCATCAAGGCATCAAGCTCATGGGCATGTTCAGCCTCGATCTCAAGACCCTCCTCGCCCTCGATGGCATGGGGGATCGGGATCTCCGGCTGTACGGCGAAGCCGCCTTGCTGGGCGTCAAGAACCACGGCGCCATCTACGACGACCCCATGGAGCGCCTCCCGGTGATGGTCGGATTCAACTTCCCGACCTTCGGCTTCCTCGATCGCCTGTCGGTCGAGGGAGAGTGGTACGGCTCCCCGTACCGCAACGACCTGTACAACATCGGAAATCCCGAGGGCATGGTGGCCCCCTGGCGGTGGAACCCTCTGCGTCCCTCCCCGAGCCCCGTTCCCGTCGAGGGCGTGGCGAAGGACGACGACTGGCGCTGGTCGGTGCTGCTCGAGAAGTCGCTGACACCCAACGTGCGTCTCACGGCGCAGGCGGCGAGCGACCACTACCGGCCGCTGCCCTATTCGACCGAACTCATCATCCAGCCGGGCGGCACGGGGGCGGCCTTCGCCTCGCCGTCCGAGTGGTACTTCATGGCCCGCCTGGGCTTTTTCTTCTGACGGGACCGGAGGACTCGGGTGAACATCAAGCTAGCGGCGACCCTTATTCTTCCGGCGATGCTTTCGCTCGCCGCGTCGGCGCTTGCCCAAGCGCCGGAGATCACGTTCGGCGGCGCGGGCTGGATGCAGCTCGGTCGCATCGAGGAAAGCCGGGTCATCGACGAGACCAACGATTACAACAAGAACTGGATGCAGAACGCCGGCGCCCAGGTCAACCTTTCGGCCCGGCTCAACGAACGTTGGGACGCGGGCTTCGGGTTGGGCGTGGTGAATGTCCATCTCGCCCGGGGCAGCCGGGCGGAGGCGTACCGTTGGTATCCCTTCTGGGTGCCCTACGTTTCGGAGATGCGCCTGACGCGCACCGCGCCCGGATTCACCGAAGGGTCGAGCTACAGCCTGACCCTGGGGAACTTCGGCTACGGCTACAATCCCGATGTCAAGAATCTCGGCCAGTACCTCCTGCGCGGCTACGTGTACCCGGGGACGATCGTTTCGGGCTTCGGAAACGTCTTCGGGGCGGTGGCGCGTTACGAGGCCGGAGCGCTGAGCAACGACCTGATCCTGAAATCCGAGAACGAAGACCGCCCCATCTACGACTTCTCGCTGGCCAACGTGGTGACCTGGCGGCCCGCCGACGGCCTCGAGGTCGGGGCCGGCGTCAACTTCTACCGCCTGATCCCGGGCAACGGGAAGTTCCGGAACCCGGGCACCGACTGCCCGCTCGCCAACGGCGAGCAATGCTTCATCCTCGGCGACAGCATCGGCGTCGACAGCGTCAGCTTCCCCGGCTTTTATGTCCCGGTTTACGACACGATCACCGGCGACCTCTCGGGAACCAAGGTGATGGCGCGGTTCAGCCTCGATCCCAAGCGCCTCCTCGGCCTCGAGCGCGTCGCGGGCCTTGCGTTCGGAAAGTCCGACCTCGTTCTCTACGGCGAGGCCGCGGTTCTGGGCCTGACGGATTATCCCAAGTACTACGACGACATCAAGCGCCGGATCCCGGTGATGGTCGGTCTCAACCTGCCGATGATGGGTGCCCTCGATTATCTCTCCGTCGAGGTGGAGTACCACGCCTCCAGGAATGTGACCGACACGCACCATACCGGCCTCACGGCCTCGTGGATTCCCCGCACCGACGGTCCGGCCGAGAAGGTGAACACCCGGCGCGACGACTGGAAATGGTCCGTCAACGCGGCGAAGGTCCTGATGGGGAATCTCCAGCTCTCCGGGCAGGTGGCCAGCGACCACCTGCGTCCCGGCGGCTCCAACCATTCTCCCAACGGGCTCGAGGCGTTCAACACGCCGCGAGACTGGTACTGGACCGTCAAGCTGGCGTACTTCTTCTAGGCCGGGATGCACAGGAACACAGCCATGAATTCCCACCCGATTCGCCGTCAAGTCCTCAAGCGCCTGGGGCCCTTCCGGCCCCCCGCGTCCCGCGCGGGCCTCGCGGTCCTCCTGCTGGCCGCCGTCGCCTTCCCCGACGAAGGGCCCAAGCTCGGCGCGGCGGGCTGGTCCCAGGTCTCCATCGTGGGGCACAGCTCCGACACAGCCGAAGGCGCGGCCCACGACGGCAAGAGCCAATATTCCTGGGGCGCGCAACTCTCGCTCGCATCCCGGGTCACGGACCGGCTATCGATCGCCGCGGGCGTGGGCATCGCCGCGGGCCACTCCATCCGGACCATGAACGAGCTGACCGGCTCCGGCTACGCGCCGATGTCGGTGGGCGGATACGTCTCGGAGGCGAATTTCACCTACGCCTTCGGGGGCGGCTCCGCGCTGACCTTGCGCGGCGGGCTTTTCTCTTACATCTACAATCCCGACGTCAAGAACCTGGGCCTCTACCTCCTGCGCGGCCCCGTGTATCCCGGATTCGTCCTCTCGGGCTTCGAGACGAAGCACGTCCTGCCGGTGGCGAATATGCTGGGGCTGCAGCTCCGTCATCGCATGGGTTCCTTCACCCAGGACTTCATCCTGCAGAGCGACATCGAGTTCTATCCGTATTACGACCTCTCTCCGGCCTACGTGGCGAGCTGGCGCGCGCATCCGGGCATCGAGGTGGGGGCGGGGATCAACCTCCATCACTACATTCCCGTGGACGGCGAACTCACCACGGACAAGTCCAACCCCTACATCGTGACCGACACCTCGGGCGCGGCGACCGACACCATCAACGTAAGCTTCAAGGGCATCAAGCTCATGGCCCGGGCGGTGATCGATCCCAAGGCGTTCTTCGGCACGGGCGCGATGGGCGAGGAGGACTTGAAGCTCTACGGCGAGGCGGCCCTCATCGGCCTCGACAACACCGAGGCCCACAAGGCCATGTACGGCGGGTACGGGCAACGCATGCCCGTCATGGTCGGCTTCAACATCCCCGTGTTCGGCTTCCTCGATCATCTCTCGCTGGAAGCGCAATGGTACGGCGCGCCGTTCCACGACGACCTCGAGCCTTATCGCACCGGCTATACCAAGCCCACGGTGAATCCCGTGGGATGGCAGAACAGCGAGAACACCAACACCGATCGCAACGTCACCCGCGACAACTGGAAGTGGTCCTTGCACGGCGCCAGGGTCATCCAAAGCCGCGTGCGCGTCAGCTTCCAGGTCGCCAACGACCACTGGCGCCCCGGGATCTACCGCGGCGACGGCGACGCGAACCTTCCCAAGCGCCAAGCGATCATGGTCGCACCCGAGGATTGGTACACCAGCTTCAAGCTCGCGTACTTCTTCTAGACGGGCGGCCCGGAACGAAAAAACCCTCCGCGAGCGCGGAGGGTTTTTTCGTTCATCCTGAAGCGGGCTATTTCTTTTTCTTTCCGGCCTTCTTCACCGCCTTCTTCGCCTTGGTCGCTTGCTTCACGACCTTCTTGACGACCTTCTTCGCCTTCTTGGTCGTCGACTTCTTCGCCGATTTCTTCGCGGTCTTCACGGCTTTCTTGGCGGCTTTCTTCGCGCCCTTCTTCGCTTTCGCGGCGGTCTTGGCGGCCTTGCGGGCCGCCTTCTTCGCCTTCTTCGCGACCTGGGACGCTTTCTTCGCCACGGTCTTCGCCGCGCTCTTCACTTCCTCGGCCACGACCGAGGCCGCGGCGGGAATGGCTGCGAAGAGATCCTGAATGTGCTTCGCGTTTCCGTTGTCATCATCAATGTGTTGCATCGTCACGACTCCTGGGATGGGTGAAAGGGACACCCGGAATATATAGTCCCGATGCCGTTTCTGGAAAGGATGTCCGCTTGGGGGAGGGGGGGAGGCGGGGTCAGTCCCTGGCCCCGACCCGGATCAACTCGGCCTTCACCGACCCCACCGGGATCTTGCTCTGCATCTTCACCGGCAGGCGCCGCTCGTCCCGGGTCACCCAGATCCACAGCTGCCCCTTGGCCTTGAACAGGCCGTCCTCCCGGAGCACGGGCTCGATCACCCAGGTCTTGAAGGTGCCGGCCGGAACGGTGATCGTCTCCTCCCGGTGGCAAATCACCCGGAGCCGGTAGGATTTATTGCCCGAAACGGCCGAAAGCTCCAGGCTTTTCCCGACGGCCAACGGTTGGGTCCTGATGTAGTAGAAGGCGGAGAGCACGTCGTGGGAGAAGGGGGGGACGGAGAAAGCCGTGTCATCCGTCCGAACCCTCCCGGCCGCTTGGTCGTACACGGCGCTTTGCCGGGCCTTGTAGCTTCCCTCGTTCAGGATCTTGTGGAAGGCCAGGGGGTACATGCCCTTGGCATTGATGAAGGAAATCACCGTATCGTTGACCGGGTAGAAGGACTGAAAGAACCGGTTGCCGGTGGCGATGCTGCGGATTTCCCAGACCTTGCGGTTGGGGGTGGGGAGAAGGTCGAGCGTGGCGGTGCCGGCCCGAACCCAGTTGAAGCTCCATCCCCCCCAGATGATGTCGAACAGCAAGAGTTCCGGGGCCTTCAGGGGAGCCGCCATGGGGAGTTCCCTGAGGTCGACCGTGTCCTTCGGGACGGGGGGAGGGGAGGCCGAGGCGAGGATGGCGGCGGCGAAAAACCAGATCGTGGCGGCATGCAGGGGCAAATAATTGTTTGCCCCTGCGTGCCCACGAGAATGCCGCCGGAATGTCCCAAACATCATTTTCAGGCCTTCAAACCCTTGCGGCCGATGTCCTTCCGGTAGTGCATGCCTTCGAAGCGGATGCAGTCCACGCCGGCGTAAGCGGCGTCGAGGGCCTCCCGGAGGGTGGCCCCCCGGCCGGTCACACCCAGCACGCGACCGCCCGCCGTGGCGGGAAGGCCGTCCTGGAGCCGTGTGCCCGCGTGCAGCACCTGCACCCCCGGAAGCGTCTCGGCGGCCTCGATGCCCTCGATGCGCAGGCCGTTCTTGTAGGCCCCGGGGTAGCCGCCCGAGGCGAGGACGACGACGGCGGCGGCGGACCCGGTGGCGGTTGGCGAACGCCGGGGTGATTCATGAATCGCCCCGGCGGCCGACGGCAACGTATCCAACCGCCCCGCCGCCGCCGCCCGGAACAATTCCGCCAAATCCCCGTCGTAAATCGGCAACACGCACTGGGTTTCCGGGTCGCCCAGGCGGCAGTTGTACTCCACGACCTTCGGCCCCTTGCCGGTCAACATGAGGCCCACGTAGAGCACCCCCTTGTACGGGCAGCCTTCGTCCCGCATCCCCTTCAGCGTCGGCTCGATGATTTCCCGGCGCGTGCGGTCGAGCAACTCCGGGGTCATGATGGGGGCGGGGGAATAGGCGCCCATGCCGCCCGTGTTGGGGCCCTTGTCGTCATCGTAAGCGCGCTTGTGATCCTGCGCGGTGGGCAGGAGGACGTAGCGCTCGCCGTCGCACACGGCGAACACGGAGGCCTCCTCGCCGTCCATGAATTCCTCGATCACCACCTCGCGCCCGGCCTCGCCGAACACGGCGTGCGGGCCCAGCATCGAGTCGAGCGCGGCGTGCGCCTCTTCCAACGTCGGGCAAACCACCGCGCCCTTGCCGGCGGCCAAGCCGCTGGCCTTGACCACCACGGGAGCCCCGGTTTCCTCGAGGAAGGCTCGCGCGGGCCCGAGGTCGGTGAAGGTCTTGTAAGCCGCGGTCGGGATCTTGTGCCGGGCCATGAAGTCCTTCGAGAAGGCCTTGGAGCCCTCAAGACGGGCGGCGGCGGCCGAGGGACCGAATGCGAGAAGTCCCTCGGCCTCGAAGGCGTCCACCAGCCCCTTCACGAGGGGAACCTCGGGGCCGACCACGGTGAGGTCGGGTTTTTCGGCGATGGCGAGGGCGAGGAGGCCCGGCACGTCGTCGGCGGCGACGGCGTGACATTCGCCCAAGGCCGCCATTCCGGGGTTCCCCGGCGCGAAAAGCAGCTTGGGACGCAGCGCCGATTCCGAGAGCTTCAGGGCGATGGCGTGCTCGCGCCCGCCGCTGCCGATGACGAGGATTTTCATGGCGGGAAAGGTAGTAGGGGACAAGGGTGGAAGGGAAAAGGCGGCGACGGCTAACAGGTAACGGCGGGATGACTGCAGGATGTTCGCTGTCGCCCTTTACCCGTTACCCCCCTAGTCAAGGAACATCGGCACCCGCAGGATGTCCTGGAAGGTGATAAACAGGAACAGCGTGATGAAGAACGCCACGCCCACGCGGTTGATGGCGCCCTGCACGCGCGGGCTGACGGGCTTGCGCCTCACCGCCTCGATGAGGAGCAGGAGGATCAGGCCGCCGTCGGTGATGGCGAGCGGCAACAGGTTGAGCACGCCGAGGTTCGTGTTGAGCAGCGCCGTGAACTCGATGAACTTCCGGAAGCTGTCGCGCAGGCTTCCCGAGATCATCTGCACGATCCCAACCGGGCCCGAGAGCGCCTTCACCTGCACGTCTCCGGTGAGCAGGCCGCCGAAGGTGCGGAACACCAGCGTGGCGTGCGACCATGTGGTGGCGGCGGCCTGGCGCGCGCTTGCGACCGGGCCGCGATGCACGCGCACCGTGGGCATCACCGCCGCCGGCTGGATGCCGATCAGCCAGCGCTGCATCCCCTCGTCCCAAACCGGGCTCACGGGGATCTCCAGCGTTTCTTCGCCGCGTCGCACGCCGAAGGCGAGGGCACGGCCTTCCGAACCGTGGATCATGTCCACCAGCGCGGCGGGGGTGGGGACGGGCGTCCCGTCGACGCTTTCGATAAGGTCGCCGGGGCGCAGGCCGGCCCGCTCGGCGGCGCGGCCCGGCATGACCTTGTGAATGCGCACTTCCCACTCGCCGACGATTCCCGTGAGGGCGATGCCGAAGCGGGGGTTCATCTCCGGCGAGATCGACAGGACCGTGTCGCGCCCCGCGCGGCGGATCTCGAGGGGATAGGGTCCGGACCCCGAGAGCGCGGCCTCGCGGGTGAACTGCTCCCAGTCGCGCAGGGGCTTGCCCGCGTAGGTGATCAGCTCGTCGCCGGGAAGCACGCCCGCCTTGCCGCCGGCGGAAGTCTCCTCGACATGCCCCACCGTGAGGCCGGGCTTGGGCTCGTCCACCCCGGCCATGTAAAGGCCGAACAGGAGGAGCAAGGCGAACAGGATGTTGGCCGCGGGGCCCGCCACGGCGATGAACAGGCGCGCGGGCACCGACTTCTTCTGGAACTCGTCGGTGGCTCCGTAGCCGCCCTCGTCGGGATTTTCGCCCGCCATGGCGACGTAGCCGCCGAACGGGATCGCCGAGAGGCAATACTCGGTCTCGCCGCGCTTCCAGCGGAGGATTTTCTTGCCGAAGCCGATGGAGAAGGTGTGCACGCGCACGCCCATCTTCTTGGCCGCGAGGAAATGGCCGAGCTCATGGACGAAGACCATGAAGCTGAGGCCGATGATGCCGACGGGAATTTGATAGAGGAGGGACCAGTAACCAGTCAGTTCAGGCATGGGCACAACTTAGGAATGTCGGGGATGGGGGGGTACCGGATGTTTCATGATGGAACGAACGATGTTCTTGGCAAAGCTTCGTTTCGCCGGGCTGCGACCGGCGCGGGAGTGCGTTGCCCCTCCTCGCCGTACTCCCGGTACGTCTGCGTCGGGGCGCCTGCTCCCGCTTGGTCTCGCTCCGGCGTCTGTCGTAATTCTGTCGCCGATATCCTGTCGTGATCGAATCGTTTCGGCGGCTCTCGTTTGGCCGGGCCGCGGGCGGCGCGGGGCAGGGGCAAATGATTTTTTGCCCCTACATCGACGTTGATTCGATCGCCGCGTCCCGCGCCCACTGATCCGCCGCGATGGCGGTTTCGAGGCTGTCCAGCGGAACGATCTTCGCACGGCCCAGCACTTCCTCGAGGATCGAGGGAATGCGGTGGAAGGCGATCCTGTCCTTGAGGAACAGATCCACCGCCGCCTCGTTGGCGGCGTTGAGCACGGCCGGGGCCGTGCCGCCGCGACGGCCCGCCTCGTAGGCAAGCCGCAGGCAGGGGAATTTCCCGAGGTCGGGCGGGAAGAACTCGAGCTTGCCGACGGCGGCGAGGTCGAGGCGGGGCGTCTCGAGCGCGAGGCGCTCGGGGTGGGCGAGCGCGTAGAGGATGGGCACGCACATGTCCGGGCAGCCGAGCTGCGCCATCAGGGAGCCGTCGCGGAACTGCACCAGCGAATGCACGATGGAGGAGGGATGCACCACCACCTTCACGCGGTCGAAATCCACCCCGAACAGTTGGTGGGCCTCGATCACTTCGAGCCCCTTGTTCATCAAGGTGGCCGAGTCGATGGTGATCTTCTCGCCCATCACCCACGTGGGGTGCTTGAGCGCGTCGGCCTTGGTGATGGCCGCGAAGGTGTCGGCCGGGCGCTCGCGGAAAGGTCCGCCCGAGGCCGTGAGCTGCACGAAGTCCACCTCGTCGACGGGGCGCCCGGCCAGGCATTGGAAGATGGCCGAGTGCTCCGAGTCGATGGGCACCAGGTCGCTGCCGGGATGCTCGCGCAAGGCGGCGTTGATGAGGTCTCCGGCCATCACCATGCTCTCCTTGTTGGCGAGCCCGACGGACTTTCCGCGGCGGATGGCTTCCAAGGTGGGACGCACGCCGATGGAGCCGACGAGGCCGTTGAGCACGTAGTCCACGGAGGGGTCGGCGACCAGCTCCAGGAGGCCGTCCATGCCGGCGATGACCTTGCCGCCCTTCCAAAGCTTCGACAGCTTTTCCGCGGCGGCCGGGTCGAACACCACGGCGACGGGTACCCCGAACTCCTCGAGGATCGGCAGCAGGAGGTCGACCTTGCTGCCGATGGCCACGCCCGCGATCCGGAAGCGGTCGGGGTGCTGCCTTACGACCTTGAGCGCCGAGGCGCCGATGGAGCCGGTGGCGCCCAATAATGCGATGTTTTTGACGGGTGGCATTCGGTGTGAAGGTAGTTAGTGGGGGCGACCCGGCGGGTCGCCCTTCCGCCGCGCCGTTCGTATCGACCAATGTAGAGTAGGGGCGAATGTCATTCGCCCCTGCATCGTCACCCTAACAACCAGAACCCCATCCACGCGAACGGCGCGGCGAAGATCAGGGCGTCGAAGCGGTCCATTACGCCCCCGTGGCCCGGGATCAGGTTCGAGGTGTCCTTCGCCAGCGCCCAGCGCTTGAAGACCGAGATGAAAAGGTCGCCTGCGATCGAGGCGGCCGCGAGGATCGCGCCGAGGAGGACCGCCGAGCCGAGCGGAAGCCCGGCGTACCGCGAAAGCAGCCCGGCGACGAGCATGGCCGCGAAGAAGCCCCCCACCGCGCCTTCCCGCGTCTTTCCGGAACTGATCGAGGGCGCCAGCTTGTGCTTGCCGAGGGCGCGCCCGGTGAAATAGGCCCCGCTGTCGGCGGCCGCGATGCAGGCGAGGGTGAACAGGAGCGGGGCGATGCCCGCCCATCCCGCGAGGGGCAAGGCGAGGTCGAAGAGCTTGCCGCCCCACAGGCCGACGTAGGCGGCGATGAAGGCGTTGAGCGCGATCCACGGCGCCACCACGGTGATTTGCAGGCGTGCGAAGGCGACGGCGATGAGCGTCGAGAGCAGCAGCAAGGCGATGAGCCAATCCCACACCGGGGGGACGGCGAAACCGGGAAAACGGGCGAGGCAAAGGGCGGCCACGGCGAGCGAGGGAATCCAGGCGAGCGAAGGCGAGGCGAGCTTGCGGCTCACGAGCCGTGAAAGTTCCCACGCGCCTACCGAGAGCACGGCGGTCATCAGGAACCAGCGCGAGTGAAGGCTGAGCAGGAGGAGCGAAAGTCCGCCCGCCAGCATGACGACGGCCGAGGCGACGCGGATCGCGAGCTCGGACCTGGCGGATTTCCGGGACGGCCCGGCGGGGGCGGCATTCGTGCTCATTGCTCGTCGGGCACCTTGCCGAAGCGCCGCTGGCGCGCGTGATAGGCCGCGATGGCCTTGGCGAACTCCTTCTTGTCGAAGTCGGGCCAGAGCGTGTCGGTGACGTAGAGCTCGGTGTAGGCGATTTGCCACAAGAGGAAATTGGAGACGCGCAGGTCGCCGCCCGTGCGGATGAGCAGTTCGGGATCGGGGATGTCGGGCAGGTAGAGGTGGCGCGCGAAGGCGGATTCGTCGAGGTCCTTCGGGTCGAGCAGGCCTTGCTTCGCGAGCGCCGCGACGCTCCGCGCGGCGTCCACGATCTCCTCGCGTCCGCCGTAGGAAACCGCGATGCTGAACTGCACGCCCGTGTTGTCCTTGGTGCGCTCGACCCCGGCCAGGAGTTCCGCGCGCGTTTGCTCCGGCAGGCGCGAGACGTTTCCGAGCATGCGGAAGCGCACGTTGTTCGCCACCATCCCGTCGATCTCCTTGCGGATCATCTCGATCATGAGGTTCATGAGGGCGTCCACCTCGGTGAGGGGGCGGCCCCAGTTCTCCGACGAGAAGGCGTAGACGGTGAGGTACTTGACGCCCAACTCGTCGCAGGCCTCCACCATGGCCTTGGTGGCCTTGGTTCCGGCGCGGTGCCCCATCAGGCGGGGGAGGAGGCGTTTCTTCGCCCAGCGCCCGTTGCCGTCCATGATGATGGCGACATGCTGCGGGGGAGGGAGCTTCGGGGACATGGGGTGAAAGTTAAAAGTCGGGGGACGGGAGTCGGGAGCCGGGCGGCGAAAAATGGGAAAAACGGAGTGCGAAACAGGGGCCCGGGGCTGACGGAGGGATGTCCGCGATGTTTTCGGGCCGGGCTTCTGTCTCTTCTCCCGGCACCCGCCCCCTGACTCCCGACCGTTTGACGCTCCGCGTCAAACGGTCATGATGTCCTTTTCCTTTTCCGCGACGACCTGGTCGACGATAGCGACGTATTTGTCCGTGATCTTCTGGATCTTGTCCAATTCGCCCTTGAGCGCATCCTCAGATTGTCCCGCGTCCTTGGCCGCCTTCTTGAGGGCCTCGTTCTCGTCGCGGCGGATGTTGCGCACCGCGACCTTGGTCTCCTCGCCGATCTTGCGGGCCGTCTTGGCCAGGTCCTTGCGGCGATCCTCGGTGAGCACGGGCAGGTTCAGGCGGATGTAGGTGCCGTCGTTGACCGGGTTGATGCCCAGGTCGCTCATCTGGATGGCTTTCTCGATGGCCTGCATCAGGCCCTTCTCCCAGGGCTTGATCGCGAGCACCCGCGGCTCCGGCACCGAGACGGCTCCCACCTGGGGGATGGGGGTGCGCGTGCCGTAGTAGTCCACGAACACGTTGTCGAGCATGGCCGGCGAAGCCAGGCCGGTGCGGATCTTGGCGAGGTCCTTCCGCAGGGCCTCGACCGATTTTTGCATGCGGGCGTCGAGGGATTTTTCGTCTAGCATGTGAGGTTCCCTTGTCTCGCTGGGTTGTGCGCGGATGCGGTGATGAAAGGGCGGGCCATGGCTCGCCCTTACGCCTCCCCGCGCGTCACCAAGGTTCCGATGGCCTCGCCGCGCGCCGCGCGGACGAGGTTGCCCGGGGCGTTCAGGTCGAACACCATGATGGGCATGTCGTTCTCGCGGCACAGGGCGATGGCCGAGGTGTCCATCACCTTGAGCTGGCGGTTGATCACCTCGGTGTACGACAGGGTCTCGAAGCGGACCGCGTCCTTGTGCTTCTTGGGATCCTTGTCGTACACGCCGTCCACGTTGGTGGCCTTCATCAGGATGTCGCAAC
>CBFGVC010000027.1:0-16870 GCA_965652255.1 uncultured Fibrobacteria bacterium
CCCTTGGCGACCACGGTGTTGGGGCCGATCACCGATTCGGCCACGTGGCCCGCCTGCCCGGCTCCCGAGTGCTCGAGGAACAGGGAGCGGCGCGCCTGCGCCGCGGATTCCAGCCGAACGCCCGCCTCCAGCACGCAGTCCTCGACGATCACGCCGTCGCCCACGCGCACGGGATCCTCGCCCGATGAGCCGACCACGCAACGCCGCAGGGCCGCGGCCCCGCGCACCGACGCCCCCGGGCCCACGAAGCAGTCCTCCACGAAACGAACGTGCTCCACGCGCGCGCCGCGGCCCACGAAGGCGTGGTCGGTGACGCACCGGCGCAGGCGCGCTTCCCACTCGTGGGCGAGGGCGTCCTGCTCGGCGGGAGGCAGCGCGGCCATGGCCTCGCAGTCGCCCAGCAACAGTCCGTCGGCAATAAAGACCCGGCGCGAGCCCGTCTCGTCGCCGGGATGCGCGGCGATCCCGAGGCAAAAGCGGGAGTCCCGCGCGCCCGTGCATTCGCCCACGTGCCGGATCACGGCGTCGTCTTCGACGATGACCCGTTCGAGCAGCGCCACGGAGTCGAGGGTCGCCATGCCCAGCAGGCTGTCGCGCACGAAGCTGTCGCGCAGGATCGGCGAGGCAAGCCGGGACGACCTGCCCAGGCGGAAGATCACCTGGCCCTCGAACCGGCATCTCTCCACGCCGTCGAGGGATCCCTCGCCCAGGATCCGGACTCCGTTCCAATCCGCGCAGGCATTGCCGCGCGCCTCCAGCCCCCGGACCTCGGCCCTTGCGAGGTTGCGCGCGCGCGACCAGGAGTCGGCCCACAAGGCGCGCGACTCGCGCAAAAACCTGCCGGCCTCCGAGCGCTCCAGCGCATCGCGCAGGCGCGTCCGGACGGGATCGTGGGAGAGCATGGCGGGGAAGATATAATTCTCCGGAGGCGAAGCTTCCTGGTTCGGGTTTCTTCGGGATCGAAGCGTTGGAGGGTTCGGGTTCGGGATTCTTCGGGGGCCATTCTCCGGGCGGAGAACAGAACAAGGGAACAATGAACGCGGAGCCTTTCCATTCAGCGCCTTGTGTTTCATTGTTCCATTGCTGCATTGTTCCATTGTTTCCCATCCCTCCGAAGGCCGGCTTGCGAAGTCTCCCGCAGCCGAAAGGCATGAGGAGGCCCCTTGCGGGCCGAATCACCCTCTAACGTCTTGCCTGCGAAGAGGTAGTTTTCCCCCCCATGCCCACCGCCTTCTTCGACTTCGACGGAACCCTCATCGAGGGCGACAGCATCCTCTACTGGCATCGCCATTACTACGCGCGCAGGCCGTGGATGCGGCCCTTTCAGCTGGCCGGCTGGGCGGGGCTGATCCTCTACGGCGCCCGGTTGATCGACAGCCACATGCTCAAGCGCATCTACCTGTGGCCCCTTTCCTTCGAGAAGCCGGACGCGCTCGACGCCTTGGGCAGCGGGTTCGTCCTCGGGAACCTCGCGCACCGTTTCCACGGCCCCGTGCTGGCGCGGTTGTGGGCGCATCACCGGCTTGGCCACCGCGTGGTGGTCATCTCCGCCAGCGGCACCTTCTACCTGCGGCATCTCGCCGATCTTATGCCGCCAGGCACGGTGGTGCTGGGCACCGAAATGCAATGGGGAGGGGGGCTTCTCCGCCTTCCGTCCTATCGCGGGGGGAACCTGCGCGGGCCGAACAAGATCCGAAGGCTCCGCGACCTCGGGTTTTCCGGGGACGGGAAGGGAGGGTTCGCTTACTCGGATCATCCCCACGACATTCCGCTGCTCGAGTTCGTCGACCATCCGGCCTGCATCCGCCCCACGCGAGCGATGGAGGCGGAGGCGAAGCGGCGCGGCTGGCCGATCCGGGAATGGCCGCGCGCGCGCGCGGCGTGGAAGGTCAAGGCCGAGGCGGCATGCTTGCTGCTGTTCGCCTGGGCGCCGGGTTTCCTGGCTGCCGCGAAGGAGCCTGCGGCGCCTGACGAGGCGGAAGTGGAGAAGGAGATGGAGCGGATCGGGGCGGAGACGGCGCGCACCTCGTAAGGCGCCCCACGGTTCCCGAGCGGAGTCGAGGGATGGGGCGCCCTTACATCAATGCGCGCCCCGGCCCGTGACCACGACCCACACCGTGCGCAACAGGATCACGGCATCGAGCGGCAGCGACATGTTCTCGAAGTACCACAGGTCGAAGAGCACCTTGGTCTTGACGTCCTCGAGGCTCGAGTCGTAGTGGTGCTTCACCTGGGCCCAGCCCGTGAGCCCGGGCTTCATCTTGAGGCGCTGCAGGTACAACGGAACCTCGTTGCGCAGCTGGTTGATGAAGTGCTCGCGCTCGGGCCGCGGCCCGACGAGGCTCATGTCCCCGATCAGCACGTTCCAGAACTGGGGAACCTCGTCGAGCCTCGTCTTGCGGAGAAAGCGGCCGAGCCGGGTGATGCGCGGGTCGTTCTCGGCCGCCCACTGCGGGCCGTCCGCCTCGGCGTCGGCCCGCATGGTGCGAAGCTTGTAGAGCAGGAAGATGCGTCCGTATTGCCCGACGCGCTCCTGGGTATAAAGCACGGGGCCCTTGGAGTCGAGGCGGATCAGGATCGCCGTCACCAACAGCAATGGAAGGGACAAGAGCAACCCCGTCGCCGAGACGGAGATGTCGAGCAGGCGCTTGAGGTTGGCTTCCCAGGTCGGCATGTGCTCGGGGAACAGCTCCTTGAGGGCGATCCCGTGCACGGTGTTCGTCTTGAAGTGGCCCGAGGCCGCGTCGTAGAGGTCGGGAACGATGAACACGGTGAGGCGGAACTCGGCGACGTAGGAGAGCACCCGGAGGATCTCGTTGTGCGATGAGGACTCGTGGCTGATGATCAGGCCGCCTATGCGGTGCAGGCTGATGAGGTGCGGAAGGTCGGAGTACTTCCCCAGGACGGGCAGGCCGTCGAATTCCGCTCCCTTGAAAATGGGATTTTGCTCCACGAAGCCCGCCACCTTCCAGCCCAGCTCCGGGGCGGACGCGATGGCGTCGTGGATGCGCTTCCCGGCCTCGGTCGCGCCCAGGATGAGAAGCCTGTCCATCCCCCGTCCACGCACCAACAAGGAGCGGATGATCGCCAAGGCGAGGAGGCGCATGCCGTTGATCGTCGTCAGGAAGACGAGCCAATAAATGAAGATCGTGAGCAGCCGGGGCCCGGTCACCAGGTCGAGTACCCGCATCTCGTTCCAGGCCTCGAGCGCGTGGGCCCCGACCAGCACCGCGACGAGGAAGAAACCGAATATCGTGATGTCTCGCGAGACGAGGGCCACGTGCACGGCGCGGGAATGCAGCGACCAGTCGCGGTACAGCCCGCGGAAGAAGAAGTACGCGATCCACGCCAGGCTGATCGTGAGGCCAAGCGGGACGAAGCTCCCGAACCCTTCCGTCCAGTTCCGGGTGATCCCGATCCACTCGTTGCGGCCGTGCAGCCAAAAGACGCACGCGAAGGCGGCGTTGATCGCGATGAAGTCGGCGGCGAGGAGGAGGTATTTGGCGAGTTTTCGGGTCAGCATGCTGATGAGGCGGACTAATCTACTTAGGCGTTGTCATTTTGTCCCGCCGGGCATCGTCGCCTCACAGGTTCTTGGCGGCGCGCACCCCGAACACCGGCCCGGCCGCATGCTTCTCCCCGATCGGCCACGTGAGGTTGATGTGGTTCACGACTTTCTGGACCGAGCGGGTGGCGCCGAGGCGGACGCCGATTCCCGCCGAGTAGTGTAGGCCGCGCGGGGGGAAGGCGCCATCGCCGTCCCACGCGTCGCCGGCGATCACGAAAGCGGCGAGCGCGGGCACGATGGTCCCGAACTCCCAGGGCGGAAAGAAGCGCTGCTCCAACGAGGCGAGGAGCCGCCTGTCGCCGGCGTAATAAAAGTTGGGGTAACCGAGCAAGCCGGACTCCTCGCCCAGGTAAAGCTTCCGGTCCCCCGCCTGCGCGAACAGGCGATCGTACTGTGCGACCCCCACGGTGGCGAGCGCGGGCAAGGGCTTCCACTGCAGCTCGGCGTAGCCCGAACCGGCGCCGTTCTCGGACGCTCCCGACGCCGTCGTGAAATGCCGCAGCGACACGCTGGAGCTCAGGAACAGGGCGTCGCGCCAGGCGTCGTTGTAAACCGCCGCGTACGAGAACCACGCGTCGGCGTCGTCGGCCCCCAGCCAAGGCTGGTTGCGGCCCGCCGAGACCGACAGCCGCCAGCCGGTCTCGATGTTCTCGCTCCACTTGAGGTTGCGGAAGTTGTGCACCGTCTTGTAGGCGTAACGATACAGGCTGAAGGTCGCTCCCAGCACCTCGTCGCGTCGCGCGTCGAACGCCGGGAGCGGGAGCCCCAGCGTGTCCACCACCGAGGGCATGCCGGTGTATGGCCCGGATCCCCCCAAGGTATCCCTCGTGTTGCCTTGGTAGAAGGGCGTGACCGAAAACTTCAGCCGGCCGCCGTACGACCGGGTGATGCCTGCGTAAAGGCTGCGGTCCTGGACGTGGCGCCACTGCCACAGGATGTTGGTGCGCCCCAGGAAATCGCGATCCGCCGTGTCGAGCCGGCCTTCGTCCGCGAGGCGCTCGAGATCGTTGCCGGAGAAGTAGCGGTTTTCCGCCGACTCGTAACCCGATGCCGAGAGCGAAAATCCCCAGCGTTGTCCCCGCGTGCGCAGGGGACGCGTGAGCGAGAAGGCGTAGGAGTTGCCGTCAGACAGCCAGGCGTATTGCCCCAAAAGGCTCAGGCGCCACGGCGTGAAGGAGGTGTTGGCGTAATCGATCCATCGGGCGTCGCGCTCGATGTCGTGGCTGACGAAGAATCCCAGCCTTTGGCCCGTCCCCAGCAGGTTGCTCTCCACCGGGCCGAACCAGCCCACCCATTCGCCGCCCTTGCGGCCGACGCTCAGGCCGACCGTCGTGCTCCACTGGTCATAGGTGGTGACCTTGACCGCGAGGGTCGAGTCGGGCAGCCGCTTCATCTCGATGATGGCGTCGGCGAGGAATTCCTCCTCGCGCAGGCGCTTTTCGGTCTCGCGCAGCGCGTCCACGGTGACCGAGTCCCCGGCACGGAAGGGAAGACGCCGCCGCAAGGTGGCCTCGCGCGTGTCGATGTGCAGCTTGTTGCCGACGTCATAGAGCCATTGCTCGGCGCCGCTGTGGGTCTCGGATCCCTCGAAGGCGTCGTAAATCCGGAACTCGATGGAGGAGACGGCTCCGATCAGGCTGTCGGGCAGGTCGCGCACGCGTTCGTAGCCGGGCGTGGCCTGAAAAAAGCGGCCATCCGCGGCGAGGGCCGTCGTCGTCAGCAGCAGCGGCAGAAGGAGTGCGAGCGGGCGGAAGGGCATGGGGTAGGGGGGATTTAGCAAAAAGGAGGGAGGGGGGCCGGTGAATCGTGGAGCGTGGATCGTGAGTCCGGATCCCCATTTCGCATTTCTCATTTCGCATTTTTTCCCCATGTCCCCCTCCCAAATCCTCACCCTCGTCCTCGTGCCCATGGCCGTGGCCACGGCGCACGGTTTTTTCACCAACTGGATGGCCGTGCAGCTTTTGCTCAAGCCGGTGCGGCCGGTCAACATCCTGGGGTTTCGCCTGCAGGGCCTTTTGCCCAGGCGGCAGGGGGAGCTTGCGGAGCGCATCTCCTCGGCCATCGCCGAGCGGTTCCTGACGCGCGAGGACATCCTCGCCTTCCTGCGGCAGGTCGATCCGGTCTCGGCCATGCGCTCGCTGCTCATCGAGAAGTGGGACGAGAAGCTCGACGAGATCCTCGAGGGCATTCCCATGGCCAGGATGTTCATCAGCCCCGAGCGCCTGCAAGGCATTCGCGACAAGATCGCGGGATCCTTGGCCGGGCAGGCCGGCGCCTTCACCGAACGGCTGGTCGAAAGCCTCGAGGGAAAGATCGACCTCAAGGAAACCCTGCGGCGCAACATCCTCGCCTTCGATGTCTCCGAGCTGAACGGAATCATCGAGCAGATCGGTTACCGTGAATTCCGCGAGATCGCGTGGGTGGGGGCCGGGATCGGGTTATTGATCGGTTCGGTGCACGCTGCGATCAACGTGTTGTTGGCGCGGTGACGGCAACCGCACGATGTGCGGTTGTAGGAGCGAATGCATTCGCCCCTACGGGGGGATCGCGCCCCTTCGGTGAAACACCGGATTCAAAACGTGCGCGATCACCCCCGTCGCCGTCGCCGCGATCAGCGGGTTCCAAGGCCACGAGAAGATCCCCCCGAATGGCGGCGTCCATGCGCCGGGAGGCAACAGGGGGATGTCGAGGAAGAGCAGCAGCACGAGCATGCCGCCCACGGCGCCGGCGAACACCGCGCGCGGGGCGAGGCCGGGCCTGAAGAACGCCAGCAGGAACATCGCGAGCAGCGGGCCGGTGAACAGCGAGGTGAAAAAGAGCGCCTTCGAAAGGATGGAGACGTTCCCCAGCGAGGCGAGGAAGGCCGCGGCCGTGCCCACGAGCCCCCAGACGAGCACCCATTTCTTCGCGGGCCGCAACCCGTGCTCCGTCGCGCCCTTGCCGAAGAAATCCACCACCGTGGTGTTCGAGAGCGCCGCCAGCGCCGAGCTCTGCGAGCTCATGGCCGCGGCCAGGATGGCCGCGACGAGCAGCCCCTTCACGCCCGCCGGGAGGGTTGTCAGGATGAAGTGGGGGAAGACCTGGTTCACGTCGGACACCGGCAGCGGCGCCAGCTCGGCCAGCCGGTAGTAGGCGAACAGGAAGGCGCCGATCAGGAAAAAGACGACACCGACCGCCACGCCCAGGATCACCGACGCCACCGACGAAAGGTTGGCCGCGCGCGTACTGCGGGTGGAGAGGTAGCGCTGCACGAATTGCTGGTCGCAACCGCGGATGGCCAGTTCGAAGACGGAATAGGCCAAAACCGCGCTCCAGAGGTTGCGGTCGGAGGCGGGGTTCCACTCCGCGCCGAACCAGCGCGTCTTTTCGGCGCCTCCGGCCAGCCGGAACGCCTCGCCGAACCCCCCGAGGCGGTCGGCGCAGATCCAGAGCGCGGCGAGACCGGCCCCGAAGAACACGGCGAACTGGATCACGTCCGTCCAGGTGACGGCGCGGATGCCGCCGTGGTAGGTATAGAGGATCGCCGCCACCGACATGGCCAGGATCGAGGCCCACAGCGGCACGCCGAGGAGACGTTCGATCACCAGGGAAGGCACGTAGATCAACAGGCCCGTGCGCAGCACCAAGTGCAGGCTGTAGAGTCCGGCGGCCAGCAGGCGCACGGGGCGCGAGAATCGGCGCTCCAGCAGCTCGTAGGCCGAGTGGATGCCGCTGGCGCGCAGGCGGGGGATGAACACCACGCCGACCACCGCCACGGCCAAAAGGCCGCCGCCGCCCAGCATGAGCAGCCGCATGTCGCGGGCGAAGGCATCAGCGGGATTCCCCAGGAAGGTGCTGGCGCTCACCGAGGTGGCGATCAGCGAGATGCCAACGGCCAGCCAGGGCATGTTCCCGCCCCCGAACATGTAGTCGCCGAAGTCCCGGTTCCTGCGCGAGAACCATGCGCCGATGCCCGCCATGGCCCCGAAGTACAGCGCGACGACGGCCCAGTCCCACGGGGTGAACATGGGCTACCTCAGGTACGAGGCGATGAGACGGCCCACGGCGGAAAGCGCCGCGACCTCGTCGGATCCGTATTCGCGATGGAAGTTCTTGGCGACGCCGAGCACCCCGCGCAGGGAATCCTCGGCGAGCATGGGGACGAAGAGCGATCCCTCGGGGAGAACCTCGCGCTCCTCGGCGCAGGCGGCACGGGCATCGCGCACGCCTTGGACCGGCCCGCGGCGGTCCGCGGCCGCCCCGGTGAGGCCCTTTCCCACGCATAGGAAGCGGATCTTCTCGGAAGCGGCGCGATCGATGCCGGTATGGCACCGCAGCTTCAGCATGCCGGTGCCGGTGTCCAAGGTATATATGACTGCGGTCTCGGCGTCGAATTCGGGGAGAAGTTTTTCGGCGACGGCGCTGAAGGCCGGGTCGCTCGTGCCTTGCCGGTCGAGGATTCTCTGGATCTCGTCGCGCAGGGTCGGCGTCACGCCATCGCCCCCCGGCAGGGGAATCGGGTCATGGGAAATCCTCCGAAAGCGGGAGACACAAGTTAGTCAGCGACAGGGCGCCTCAGCCATGTTTAACGATCGTTTTCACCCTGTTTCCGGTGGCCCCCATCCTCGAGACCGTGTTTTTCAGAAAAAATGTCCTCGTTCCTAATGGCACGTTTTAGCCGATTAATTGGAAAAATCGTGACAAAATGACTCTTGGGAGGACTTTTTGTCTCCTGATCGTCTCGCCGGGCTAGTTTTTTTTGTCGCGGAGGGAAACCATGCAGAAAAAGCTCTTGGTCGTCGACGATGAGCAAAGCATCCTCGACTCGCTGTCGCGCACGCTGGCGGATCTTGGCCTGGAATTGTTGCTTTGCAACGATCCGCGAAAAGCGCTCGAGACCCTCAAGGTGGCCGAGCCCCAAGTCGTGCTCACCGACCTGAAGATGCCCGGAATGGACGGGCTCGAATTGCTGCAGCGGGTCAAGGCCCACAATCCCGATATCCAGGTGATCCTGATCACGGGGCATGGATCCATCGATGAGGCGGTCGCCGCGATGAAGAAGGGCGCCTACGATTTCATCCCCAAGCCCTTCAACAAGCAGGAAATCATCGCCGTTGTGAACCGCGCCTTCGAGAAGGTTTCGCTGCTCGCCGAGAACTTCCTTCTTCGCGAGAAGCTCAGGAAAAACGCGCCGGCCTTCGAGACGGGAAAAAGCCGCGCCTTCAAGGACCTGCTCAGCCGGTCGGCGCAGGCCGCCAACAGCGCCGCGACCATCCTCATCCTGGGCGAATCCGGAACCGGCAAGGAGGTTCTCGCGGGGCACATCGTCCAGAACTCGCCGCGGGCCCTCAAGCCGTTCGTCACCGTCAATTGCGCCGCCATCCCCGAGAACCTGATCGAGGCCGAGCTTTTCGGCTACAAGAAGGGAGCCTTCACCGGGGCCTACCAGGACAAGAAAGGCCGCTTCATGGAGGCCGATGGCGGCACCATGTTCCTGGACGAGATCGGCGAGTTGCCCCTCGCCATGCAGTCGAAGCTTTTGCGCGTGCTGCAGGAAGGAGAGGCGACGCCGGTGGGCGGCGCCGCGCAGAAGGTTGACGTGCGGATCATCGCCGCCACCAACAAGCCCCTGCGCAAGATGGTCGAGGATGGCACGTTTCGCGAGGACCTGTTCTATCGCCTCAACGTGATCCCCCTCACGATCCCGCCGCTTCGCCAGCGTCCCGAGGACTTGCATGCGCTCATCCTCTTTTTCATCGCGAAGTACTGCCGCAAGAACAAGCGGCCCAACCTTTCGGTGAGCGCCGAGGCCCTGCAACTCATGGAACGATACGCCTGGCCGGGCAACGTGCGGGAGCTGGAGAACGCCATCGAGCGGGCCGTGATCCTGTGCCTGGGCCACCAGATCACGCCCGATGACCTCCCGCCCGAGCTGAGCGGCGCGGCGGGGGAGCGTTCCGGGCTGCACATCGCCCCCGGCATGACCCTCGCCGAGGTCGAACTGGCGCTCATCCGCAACGCCCTCGAGCGCAACCACGGCGACAAGGACAAGACGGCGCGCGACCTGGGCATCAGCCTGCGCACCGTGTACCGCAAGCTCGAAGGCCTGGCGGCGTCGGACCAGAAATCGGTGGGCTGAGCCGCCTTCCGGGCGCTCGCCCGCTTCAGCGGCCGCCTCGCCCGAAGAAGCGCGGCCGGATCCTGAGGCTGTCTCCCAGTCCTTCCTGGCGTAAGTCGCGCGTCATCGCGGTCAGTTTTTCCACGCCGTCCACGAGGCTGTCGTAAAGCCTCCGGTCGGCGAGAAGCCTCCCGGCCATGCCCGTGTCGGCATCCAGCGCGACGGCGATGGCTTCGAGGCGCGAGAGGAACGCGGCGAGGTCCGCCTCGACGCGCGCCACGGCCTCGCGCGCCGAGGTCGCGCCCATTGCCGCTCCGCCCAGGCTCGCGTCGGCATCCCGGGCCGACGCGAGCGCCTTACGCTCGAGGGAGGAAAGGTCCTCCACACCGGTCCTCAGGTCCGCGGCCGCCCCTTGCAGCGAAGTCTCGAGACGGGCGAGACGCATAAGGGCGCGCTCCATGCCGCCCACGGCCCGCAGTGCCGCGGCGGAGTCGCCTCCCCCCAGGAGGTTGTCGAGCGCTTCTCCCCACGCCGCGATCCGTTCATTGAGGAGGCGCACCCGGTGCAAGGTCTCCGGCAGGCCGGGCACGAAGACCCCTTCCTGCACGCGCGAGACATCGAGGGGGAGGGGAGAGTCGCCGGGGTGGATCCAGACCTTGCGCGCTCCCATCAGCGAATGGCTGAAGTTCACGAAGCGGCTGTCCCGCGCGGGTGGCTCGCGTTGATCGAGGCGCAATTCCACGATAGCCGAGCCCCCGTCGTCGAGGGTGATGCTCCGGACGCGCCCGGCTTCGACGCCGTTCTCCACGACAGGATCCCCTGCCGAGAGGGTCGAGATCGCAGGAAACCGCACCCGGACAACCACGCCCGGATCGCGGAATTCCCGCACGGTAAAGGCCGCGAAGGAAACCCCCAAGACCACGGTCGTTGCGAGAAGGAAGTAGCCCATGGGGCGCGCGATGGGAGAGATGGGGGTGGACACGGGACGAAGGTAAATGGAAAATGGGATATGGATAGGGGATACCCGGAGTCCGACGGGCTACCGGATTCCGTCGATGAAAAAGAATGAAGGCTGCCGAGGAAACCGGTTCGCCTTGTTTCCCGTCCCCGCTGCCCATTTCCCATTTTAGCTACCTTCCAACCCATTGGATTTCCACAACTTGTCGTCAAAACCGGATTAATTTCATGAACCTCCCTTGCGTCGTCATCGCCGGCCGCCCCAACGTCGGAAAATCCAGCCTGTTCAACCGCATGCTGGGGCGGCGGGCCGCTGTCGTGTCCGATCGCGAGGGCGTCACGCGCGACCGGCACTACCAGGTCATGGAGCACGAGGGCAAGGCCTTCAACATCGTCGACACGGGCGGCTTCATGCCCCGCGACGTCGATTCGCTCGACGGGCAGGTCCGCGACCAGATCGGCGCCGCCCTCGACGAGGCCGACGTGGTGCTCTTCGTCACCGACGGCCGCGCGGGCGTCACCGCGCAAGACCAGGAGTTCGCCCGCATGGTCCTGCGTCGAAAGCGGCCCGTGATCCTCGTGGTCAACAAGGCGGAGAAACCCGAAACCGCCCGCGAGGCCGTGGAGGCTTGGTCCTTGGGGATGGGGGAGCCCTTCCCGGTCTCCGCGATCTCGGGGTTCGGGATCCGCGACCTCATCGACCGCTTCACCGTCATGCTCCCGGATTCGGATGCCCTGCCCGAGCGCGACGACGCCTTGCGCCTCGCGGTGCTCGGCCGCCCCAACGCGGGCAAAAGCACCTTGGTCAACGCGCTCCTGGGCGAAGAGCGCGTCATCACCTCGGAGAAAGCGGGCACAACGCGCGACGCCATCGACACGGAGTTCCTCTACCAGGGCCGTCGCGTGGTCCTCACCGACACAGCGGGCCTTAGGAAAAAGGCCCGCGTGAGCGACGAGGTCGAGAAGTTCTCGAACCTGCGCGCGCTCGAGGCCATCCGCCGCAGCCAGGTATGCCTGCTGCTCGTGGACGCGCCCGACGACATCGGCGAGCAGGATTTCCGCATCTGCCAGAAGGTGATGGAAGCGGGCAAGGGGCTCATCATCGGCCTCAACAAGTGGGACCTGGTGGACGCCGGCGACAAGACCTTCGACCACAAGGTCCGGGATATCCTCCACCGCAATCCGGAGCTCGAGGGCTTTCCCTTCGTCGCCGTCTCCGCCCTCACCGGCAAGCGGGTGCAGCGCGTGCTCGACCTGGCCTTCGAGGTGAAGGCCAACCTCTCCCGCGTGCTCGGCCGCGAGAACGTGATCCGCTACTTCCAGGAGACGGTGGAACCGTATCCCCACCCCAACACCTCGCAGGGCCCCGCGCGCATGACGCGCTGCTGCCAGGTGATGGTCGACCCCGTCGCGCTCGCCTTCGAGGTGGGGCACCCCGAGCGGGTCCTGCCCAGCTATGTCCGCTACCTGCGCCGCAAGGCGCTGGAATTCTTCGATATCAAGGGGGTGCCGCTGCGGATCTGGTTCCGCAGCCGCTTCCAGCTGCGCACCGACGAGGAGCTCGAAGGCTACCTGCGCGGCGCCCGTCCCGACCTGCGGGAATGGGACGAGGCCGACGAGGAATCGCTCCGCGCCCTGCATGCGGGCGAGGAAACCGGAAACGCCTAGCGACACGCCCAAGGAGACGCCATGCTGCCATCGACGCTTGCGAACATCCTGGCCCTGCTCACGGGCTACCTGCTGGGGTCGCTGCCCTTCGCGCTGTGGATCTCCCGGGCGCGCGGGGTGAATATCCTCGAAGTGGGCAGCGGCAATCCGGGCATGACCAACGTATGGCGCACGCTCGGCTGGAAGCCCGCGCTGCCCGTGGCCCTGCTCGACACGCTCAAGGGAAGCGCCGCGGCGTGGGCGGGCCTCGCCCTCACGGGCTCGCCGCTGTGGGCCCTGCTCGCGGGCATCGCCGCCGTGCTCGGTCATTCCTTCTCGTTCTGGATCGGGTTCAAGGGAGGCAAGAGCGTGCTCACCGCCTTCGGCGTCTTCCTGTTCCTGAGTCCCGGGGCCAGCCTCATCGCCTTCGCGCTCTGGGCCTTGGTCATGCTCCTCTTCCGCTACATCAGCCTCGCCTCCATCGTCGCGGCGCTGGCGCTGCCCCTCCTCATCGCCATCGAGAGCTACGAGTTCGACCTCTATCGCGACCTCACGCCCGCCTTCTGGGCCTCGATCCCGGTCTGCCTCTTCGTGGTCGTCCGTCATCGCTCCAACATCGGCCGGCTCCTGCGCGGGCAGGAGCCGAAATTCCGGGGGAGGGCCTCATGAGCAAGCTGCTGCAGCGCCTCGAGGAAGGCAAGCTCTACTACTCCATCTCGGAGGTGTGCCGCATGACCGGCCTCGAGCCCCACGTGCTGCGCTATTGGGAGACCGAGTTCGCGCAGATGCGGCCGCGCAAGAACCGCGCGGGCAACCGCGCCTACCGCCAGCGCGAGATCCAGTACATCCACTACATCCGGCACTTGCTCCACGAGGAGAAGTACACGCTGCAGGGCGCGAAGAAGAAGCTGGGGGAGGTCTCCTTCGAGGAAGTTTCCGGGCAGACCCTGCTCCTGAAGGTTCCCCCGGCGACTTCGTCGGAAAAGCCCGGGACCGACCCGGTCGCCGCGCGCTCCCCGGAATCCGCTCCGGCCCTCGCGGACGAAAAGCGCAAGGAACTCGAGGCGATCCGCGACGGGCTTCGGGACGTGCTGAAGCTCCTGGGGCCCTGATCCACGTCGCGATGCTGCGCTGGCTGCAGACCTCCCTGTTCGGCCCGGCCCTCGACGCCGAAAGATCCCCCGGCGAAGCTTCGCCCCGAACCGTTCCCGCCCCCGCATCCGCGCATCCCGCGGTCCCCCCGGTTGCCGAAGACGCGTCGTTCCGGCTCCGCTGGAGAACCGCCGTGGAAGGCGAGGACATCGCCCTGGAACTCGCCCCGCGACTGCGGCAAGGCTGGAGGATGACCTGGAGGCGGGGGGAGGGGGCCACCTTGCGGGCTCCCGGGTTTTTCGGTGACGCCCCGGATGACATTCTTCGGGCGCTGGGCGCGTGGGCGCGCCTGGCCATGCGACGCAAGTCTCCCGCGCGCAAGGCGGAGCGGCGTGCGCTCGAGAAGTTCCTGCACGCATGGATCGCGGCCCGCCAGGGCGAGGATATCCGGGCGCGCAAGCTCAAGCGGGGGAGGGACGCGCGCCGCCTCGAGAGGCTGAACCCAAGGGGCCGGCATCACGACCTCGATGCCATCCTTGCCGCCGTTCGCGAGGAGTACTTCCCCGGAATGCCCGGCATCGAAAAGGCGCGCATCACCTGGTCGCGGCGCTGGGGAGGACTCTCCACCCAGACCACCGCCCACGACGCGGACGGAAATCCCTACCCGCTCCTCAGCATCAGCCGCGGCTACGACCATCCCTCCGCCACGGCGGAGATCGTCGGCGGGGTGGTGCACCACGAGTGCCTGCACGTCGTGGTGCCGCCGCACGACGGCAACGGGCGCCGCGTCGTCCATGGCCGCGAGTTCAGGCGTAGGGAAAAGGAGTACAGGTTTTACGCCGAGTGGCGCGCGTGGCACGCGGAGAAGCTGCCGGGAATCGTCAGGCGCGGAAACAAAGGATGACGCCGGTTTGCCGGTGCGGGATGTAGGGGCGAACGTCATTCGCCCCTACGTTTACGCGATGTGTAAAACGCACCGGTGAATCGGCTTGCCCGCCTTCCGGTATTTGATCTCGAAGTTCGTCTGCACGCCCTCGGTGGGCTGGGCGTCGGCTTCGAGCATCTTGAGCCACGGCGTCTCGGCGAACAGCGCGCGCGCCTCCTCGTTGTACTCGGCGTGGTCGGTTCCGAAATAAAATCGCGCTCCCGGGAGGGCGACGCGGCGCATAAGCTCGAGGAATTCCGGGCGAATGATGCGGTGCTTCCGGTGACGCTTCTTCGGCCACGGGTCGGGGAAGTAGATGTGGACGGCCTGCGCGCAACGCTCGGGCAGGAAGTCCCGGAAGAACGGCACCGCGTCGCCCAGGATCACGCGGGCATGCCTGAGGTCGGCGCGGCGCGAGAGCCGCTCGGCGGCATAGAAGGCGAACTCGGCCTCCCACTCCAGCGCCACGAAGGGAAGGTCCGGATGCTTTTCGCAGTAACCCAGCATGAACGTTCCCTTGCCGCAGCCGATCTCGATCTCGATGGGGCCGGGCTTGCCGAAGAACGCGGGAATGTCCAAGGGCGCGGGCTTCGGGTCGCCGGGCTGCGCGAGGGAGGGGAGGCCTTGGGCATCCTTGACGATGCGCAGGTGGTGGTAGTTCGGCAGGTCGCGGCTGGGCACCAGCTCGCGGCGGAAATCGTAAGAGGGAAGGCCGGAGGGAAGAGGCATGGGGCGGGGGAAGTTAGCTAACGAAGGGGGAAGCTTCGATTCCGAGGAAGCGATTCCACCCTCGACGAAGCTTCTAGTCGAAGAAAACCCCCGCCGTCAACGCCCTTCGTCCCCGCCGCGTCGCGACCTCCAGCCTCGCATACCCGTCGGCGAATGGGAAGGGGAGACGCTCGTCGAGCCCCAAGGGGCCTTCGCCCGAGGCGGCGAGATTCCAGGACGCGAGCACTCGCTCGGACTCCTCGCCGCGCGCCGCGCCCAGCACCGTCACCGACGACAGCGCGCCGAAGTCGCGCGTCGACTCCGCCGCGACGCGCAACGATCCGTTCTCGAACGACAGGCTCCCGAAAGGCCCGTCCGTGCAGACGCATTCCGCCCCCCGAAACGCCCTCTTCAAGGACTCCGCATCACGCCCGCCCGCCGGCACGACCGTGCGCACGCGGCCGAACAGGTGTCCCCGGCTCTCCCGCAGCGAGACAAGGGGCGTCCTGACCCAGATGTTGCGGTTGAAGTCGCCATGCGCGTCGTCGGCCCCGATCGGGAGGGGACGTCGGCCTTGCAGCAGCTCCGTCACCCATAACGCCTTGCCGTCATGATATTCGCGGCCCAGGTTGCCGTTCCAGAACTGCAGCCCGCGCACCGCGCGTCCCGCGGCATCGGGCCTCACGTCCTCGGCGCGCCAGGGGCCGCGTCGGAGGATGAGCCTCTGCATGCGGCTTTTGTGTCCCGCCGGATGCGCCGCGAACGAGGGCGTGTCGCCGAGGCGCTCCAGCGCCTCGCCGATGGAAAGGTCCGGGCGGTTCCGGAAAAGGCCTTGCCGGCCGCCGTCGCCGTTGCCGGGGATGAACTCCGGATGCCCGAATGCCAGGAGATGCACGTTCTCGCCGCGCGCGTTGCCGCACGAAACCTCCTCGCCAGGAATGAGGGTCGGAAGGCCGGGGTGGGCGGCGTTCAGCGCGGCAGCCTGCGCGCGGTATTCCGCGAAGGCCTCGGTCGGGTCGCGCGGCTCGAGGTAGCGCTCGCGCCTGAAGGGAAAATCGTAGGAATGGTCGGTGCACAGCACGAAGTCGAGGCCCACGGCGTCGGCGGCCTGTTGCATCAGCGCGAGCGGCGCGCCGAACTCGACATGGTCGGAAGTGAACTCGCTGTGGCAGTGCAGCTCGCCCGCGCGCCAGCCCGAGGGATAGGGCAGGGGGGACTCCAGCAGCTGGATCTCGAGCGGGGAGGGGGCGATGCCCGGATAATTGTGATTCCGGATAACGAGCCGACGCCCGCGCGCGTCCTCCACGTCGATCTCGCCTTCGATCCGCAGGTCGTTCGTGGGGCCCCGGAAACCATCCACCGGCAAGGGGAAGGCCAGATGCTGCAGGTTAGCCGCCAGCCGGGCATCGGGTTCGAAAACCTGCGAGGCGGTGCGGCCGTGTACATCCCATAGCCGGAAGCGCACCGACCGGATCCGCACCGGGAACTTGTCGGCGTCCTTGACCAAAAGCCATACGGAGAGGGGTTTTCCGGGAAGCAGCTGGTGCGGGGCGTCCAGGAAAATCTCCGGCCAAGGCCGGTGCAGCGGCGACCACGGCAGCCCGAACTTGAAGTGGGTTTCGGCGTAGGAAAAGATGGCGAACCTCGGGTGGCATTAGAGGTTAGCAATGAACGGCCACAAAAGAACGCAAAGGGCACAGGGAAATGGTGGCGTTTCTTTCCGGTCCTTGGGATCTTTTGCGGCCGTTTCGTCTCCGAAAGACCGGGAGACCTTCACGGCAGTGAACACCGGACGAAGGACTGCAGGATGGCGTTGTTGCCCCCGTATCCCCTTGTTTGCAAGGATTAACTTTACATAATATATCTTATGCGAACT
>CBFGVC010000028.1:0-16616 GCA_965652255.1 uncultured Fibrobacteria bacterium
AGCGCTCCAGCATGAACACCACGTCGCCGTCCTTCATCAGGGCGATGGCCGGGGAGGAAGGCGCGTAGCCCACGAAATGAGAACGCACCGCGGCGGTGGCCTCCTTGTCGTTTCCCGCGAACACGGTGATCGCATGGTCGGGCCGCTTCGACGTCTTCGCGAGTGCCTCGGCGACGCCGGGACGCGCCTGCGCGGCCGCGCAACCGCACACCGAATTCACCACCACGAGCGTCGTTCCCTTCTCCGACAGGATTTTCTCGACCGCGTCGGGCGTGCGGGTTTCCTGGATTCCCAGCGCGGTGAGTTCCTCGCGCATCGGGGCGATCATTTCCTCGTCGTACATCATGGGGAGCCTCCGTTGTTTCGGGAGTAAAAAATAGCTAAGCGGGGAGCGGAGAGCCGAGAGCGGGGAAACGGGATGAATCCTCAGGACTGATTTAATCTGAAACGGTTGGACAGTGCAGCACAGCATCACAGCATCACAACAACATGGCGACATCGCATCAGGCACGCGGCAAGGCGCGTTATGTTGTTGTGATGTTGTGCTGTGAGGCCTTTTCCATCGCCCGAAACCCCTCCCACGCCCTCTGGCACGCCTCGATCTGCAATTCCTTGCGCCGCTTCTTGTGCCACGAAGGTTCCGAAGGCAACAGTCCGAAGTTGAAGTTCATCGGCTGGAACTCCGGATTCGGGTGCGTGAGGTGGTCGGCGAGCGCACGCACGCAGGTTCCCGCAGGCCAATCGAAAGCGTCGTTTCCGGAGATCGCCGCGTGGAGGTGGGAGGCCGCGTAGAAACCCGTCGACAGGGCCTCCGTGTAGCCTTCCGCCCCCGTGATCTGTCCCGCGCAAAAGATCTTCGTGCCCTTCAGGCGCAACCCCTTCTCCAACACGCGGGGCGCGTCGAGGAAGGTATTGCGGTGCATCGCGCCCAGGCGCGCGAACTCCGCGGTCCGCAATCCGGGAATCCTCGTGAGGATTTCCTTCTGCGTGCCCCACTTGAGCCGCGTCTGGAAGCCCACGAGGTTGTAGAGCGTGCGCTGCGCGTTCTCGGCGCGCAACTGGATGACGGCCCGCGGCACCTTGCCGGTGCGCGGATCCATCAGCCCCACCGGGCGCATGGGACCGAAGCGCAGGGTGTCCTTGCCGCGCCGGGCCATCTCCTCGATCGGCAGGCAGCCCTCGAAGAGCTGGCCTTTCTCGAAGGGCTTGGCCTCTACCGTGTCGGCCGCCACGAGCGCCTCGACGAAGGCCTCGTATTGCTCCTTGTCGAGCGGGACATTTAGAAAGTCGGGCGCTTCCCCCTTGTCCCAACGATTCTTCGAGAAGATGTGTTCTTCCTCGAGGCTGTCCGCGAAGACGACGGGAGCGATGGAGTCGTAGAAGAAGAGGCGCTCGCCTCCTCCGATGGCCGCGGCGCGCGCGAAGAGGTCCTGCGCCAACGCCTCGGAAGTCAGGGGGCCCGTCGCGAGAATCGTCCACGCGTCGGGATCGAGGCGGGTCACCTCGCCGCGCTCGAGGCGGATGCCCGGATGAGCCTCCAGCGCCATGCGCACCTTGGCGGAGAACACGTCGCGATCCACCGCGAGGCTCTCCCCGGCGGGCACGCGCGCGGCGAAAGCGAGCGGCAACAGCTTCGAGCCGAGGCGCCCGATCTCCTCCTTGAGGAGGCCATGCGCCGAGGTGAGGGCCAGTCCCTTCATCGAGTTGGAGCAAACCAGCTCGGCCGGCTCGGCGGTCTTGTGCGCCGGAGTCTTGACCTCCGGGCGCATCTCGTGAAGGACGACTTCGTGGCCCGCGTCGGCGAGCTGCAAGGCGGCCTCGCTGCCCGCGAGCCCGGCGCCGATGACGTGGATGGGGGAGGAGTTCACCGGATAGATTTCCGAAAGGAATGCGAAAGGGCTGCGCCGACCGTAGGTTTTATCACAACATCACAACAACGGAACACGGGAGCGGTGCTGATTTTCGTGTCGCGCTCTTTTGCTCTTTTGCTGTGATGTTGTGATGCCGCGCTGTCGTTAGTGCCGAAAGTGCCTCGTCCCGGTGAACGTCAGCGACACGCCCAGCTTGTCGGCGGTGGCGATCACCTCGGCGTCGCGGAGCGATCCGCCCGGCTGCACGATGTGGCGGATGCCGCCCGCGTGCGCCGCCACGACGTTGTCGTCGAAGGGGAAGAACGCGTCGGATGCCAGCACGCACCGCGAGAGCGCTTCGTTCACGAAGGATTCCGCCTCCGCGCCCTTGAGGCCCTTCTCCTCCGCGATGCGGCCGAGGTTCTCCCGCGCGCGCGGCTGCGCGAGCTTCAGGTTCGAGTCGATGCGGTTCGGCTGGCCCGGGCCCATGCCCACCAAGGTGTAGGCCCCCGGGGCATACTCATAGCCCAGCACGATGGCGTTCGACTTCACGTGCTTGCAAGCCTTCCAGGTGAACTCCGCCAGCGGGCGCATGGCCTCGGGAAGCTTCGCCTCGGTGGCGGCCTCCCACTTGCGCCACAGGTCCACGTCGCGGTCCTGCTCCAGCATTCCGCCCAGGATGTGCTTGTAAACCTTGCGATGCTTCGGCGGCGCCATGGCGCCGATGTCGAGCAGGCGGATGTCCTTGCTTTTCTTCTGCAGGTACTCCAGCGCGTCGGCGTCGAAGCCGGGAGCGATGAGCAGTTCCACGAAGCGGCCCTTGAGCCGCTCGGCGGTGGCGAGGTCCACCTTGCGCGACACGGCGATCACCGAACCGAAGGCCGAGACCGGGTCGCCCTGCCAGGCCGCCTCGAAGGCCTCCGAAAGCGTCGCGCCGGTGGCGTAGCCGCAAGGATTGAGGTGCTTGATCACCGAGACGGCCGGCGCGTCCCGAAGGTCGCGCACGGCCTCGAGGGCCGCGTCGGCGTCCACGAGGTTGTTGTAGCTCAGTTCCTTGCCGTGCAGCTGTCTCGCCGAACCCAGGTTCGCCTCGCCGCCGGAAGCCGAGGGGTGCTCGGGGAAGAACGTCGCCTTCTGGTGATCGTTCTCGCCGTAGCGCAGGGTCGTCCCCGGCTGGAAGCCGAGGCGGAGCACCTGCTCCCCCAGGAGCGCCTTCGAGAGATGCGCGTCGATGGCGGCGTCGTAGTCGGCCGTGTGGCGGAAGGCCTTCACCGCCAGCCGGCGGCGCGTCTCCAGCGTCGTCGCGCCGCCGGACTGCAGCTCCGACAGCACCGGCGCGTAGTCCGAAGGATCGCAGACGACGGTCACCGAGGCATGGTTCTTCGCCGAGGAGCGCAGCATCGAGGGCCCGCCGATGTCGATGTTCTCGATCGCGTCCTCCAGCGTCACTCCGGGCTTCGCGACCGTCTCGCGGAAAGGGTAAAGGTTCACCACCGTGAGATCGATGGGCGCGATCCCGTGCTCGGCCAGCTGCCTCACGTGCGCGGCGTCGTCGCGGCGGGCGAGGATGCCTCCGTGAATCTTCGGGTGGAGCGTCTTCACGCGTCCGTCGAGGATCTCGGGCGAGCCGGTGTGCTCCGACACCTGCACGGCGGGCACGCCGTTCTCGTTCAGGAACTTGAGCGTGCCGCCCGTCGAGAGGATGCGCCAGCCCAGCGCGTGCAGGCCTTGCGCGAAGGGCAGGAGGCCGGTCTTGTCGGAGACGCTCACGAGCGCCGTGCGGGGCGAGGACGCGGGATTAGCCAACGGAGAAATCCTTTCCGGTGAGGAGGCGATAGGCCTCCAGGTACTTGTCGCGGGTGTTCTTCACCACGTCGGGAGGAAGCGCGGGGCCCGGCGCGGCCTTGTTCCATGAGAGCGTCTCGAGCCAGTCGCGCAGGTATTGCTTGTCGAAGCTTTTTTGCTCCCGGCCCGGGGCGTAATCCTTCGCCGGCCAGAATCGCGACGAATCGGGCGTGAGCACCTCGTCGATGAGTATGATGGATCCGTCCCGGTTGCGGCCGAACTCGAACTTGGTGTCGGCCAAAATAACGCCGCACACCTTCGCGTAGTCGCGGGCGCGCTGGTAGATCTTGAGGCTGCGCTCGCTCAGTTCCTCGGCGACCTCCTCGCCGGTGATCTCGATCATCTCCTCGAAGGTGATGTTCTCGTCGTGGCCGACGTCGTTCTTGGCGGCGGGCGTGAAGATCGGCTGCGGAAGCTTCGCGCCCTGCTCGAGGTCGAAGGGCAACTCCACCCCGCAGACCATCCCGGTCCTTTGGTATTCCTTCCAGCCCGAGCCCGCGAGGTACCCGCGCACGACGCATTCCACGTCGAAGCGCTCGGCTTTCTTCACCAGCATCGAGCGTCCGCGCAGCCAGTCGCGGTGCTTGCGCAGCGCCGAGGGAAAGTGCTCCACGTCGGCGGTCACGAGGTGGTTGGGCTCCTTCAGGAAGTCGAACCAAAAGAGCGACAATTGCGTGAGGATGCGGCCCTTGTCGGGAATCGGCGTGGGCAGAACGACGTCGAAGGCCGAGATGCGGTCCGAGGCGACGATCAGGAGGTTCTCGCCCAGGTCGTACACGTCGCGGACCTTTCCGCGGCGGTAGAGGGGGACTTCGGTGATGGCGGGTTCGGCGGGGGAGGATGGCACGGCGGGGGAATTTAGGAAAAGGGGAGGGAGGACGGGGAGCTTCCCTGCGGATGAGCCTTCGGGGTCGTGCGTTTGGGTGCTCTGCGGGGCTGCTTCGCTGTCGCTCGAAATGCCGGGAAATCACGGAAGTCAAAACCCACCCTTCGGCTATGCGTCCCTGGCCGCTCACTCTACCCACTACCCACCACCCACGCGCCACCCCCGACAAAGGACAGCCTCCAACGTACACCCCCCTGAATTTTATCTTCCCGCACGAAAACGGAGGTTCCCATGCCCGTCAGCGAGGAAGCACGGTTCATCACTTTGGGGCCCGAGGTGGGCTCGCGCATCCAGTCGCGGGAGCTCGTGCTCCTCTCCTACATGGCCCTGTCGGGCACGATGCTTTCGGCGGCGCTCACGGGAAGCAACCGCGCCGAGTTCGCCATCGCCATCCCGTACCTCGCGCTCGCGAGCTCGCTCCTGGGCATGCACCACGACCTCATCATCGGCGTGATCTCCGACTTCCTCAAGGAGCTTTCGCGGGACGCGCAAGGGCCGCGCTGGCACTACGGCGCGACCTTCCTGCCGCGCGCGCTCAAGTACCGCACCATCCGCGACGTGGGCGTGGCGTTCTTCATGGTGTTCACCGTCGGCACCTCGCTGGTGGTCACGCGTCCCGTGCTGGAGGGGATTTCCTTCTGGGCGCCGCTCTCGCTTTTATGGTGGGGCGGGCTGCTCTGCGGGCTCGGGGTGCTCGCCGTGATCGTGCTTTCGTGGGGCATCCGCAACGAAAGGCCCTTCGCCCGGTGGTTGTGGAAGGTGTAGGGGGCGGGTGCTTCGGGGGAGAGGCTTCGCCCGGTGGGGGGTAGTGGGTAGCAGGTGGTGGCAGGTAAGAGGTTCGTTCGGTTGCCGCGTGTCGCATTCACCTGCCACTGGCCGCTAGCCACTACCCACTACCCACCACCTAAAATCCTTCGTCGACAAAGAAAAGGGGGGAGCGGGCACTGCCCGCTCCCCCCTTTTTGTTTTCCTCGAACCTTAGGCTCGTTTACGGATTGAAGGTGAACTTGCGGTCGACGCTCGCGCCCTTGGTCTCGAAGCGCGCGACATAGACGCCGCGGGCGGCCGCGCCCGCAGGCCCGCGTCCATCCCAGGAAACGGTCGTCGTACCGGCCTCGACGTTGCGGGTCCACAGCACGCGGCCCCACACGTCCACCACGGTGACGCGTCCGGCGGAGGCGGCGGCGGGCAGGCCGAAGACGACCTGACGTCCGCTGGTCCGGGCCGAGAAGCCGTGGACGAAGCGTCCGGCGGATCCGGCGAGCGAAACCACGGTGTAGTCCTCGCCCCCGGCGGCGGGAGTCGCGGTGGCGCCAACGGTCAACGCGGTGGAAGCGGGCTTCTGCGTCTCATAGGTCAGCTTGATCCACGAGGCGGAGCGCGCGACCTTGGCGAGGATCGACTCGTCGAGAATGCCGGTGAAGAACGGGTCGCCTTGGGTCACCGAGGGGCGGCCCAACGCGACGTATTCGCGCATCGCCACGACGGGATCCTCCGCATAGCGCTCGTCATCGCCGGGGACCAGGGTTCCATTCACGTAAATGCTGATCGGAGCGCTTCCGGGAGCCTTCGAGAAGGCGATATGGGCCCACTCGCCGGGAATGTACAGGCCGCCGTTCGACTCGTTGTAGGCGAGGCCGCCGGCGCCCCAGCGCACCGAGACGTTTTGCGGGGCGGTGGTGTGGTTGCCGAACAGGATGATGCGCTCCTCGGAGCTGCCGGTCCCGACGGTGTCGTCGTTCATCTCGAGGAAGCGCTCGTACTGCACGGTGTTCGTGACGTTGAACCAGGTCGAGAAGAAAAAGCCGGTCGTGAAGTCGGAGAAACCGGCGTAGCTGCGGCGGCCCAGGTCGATGTAGTCGCGTCCGGGATAGAAGCTGGCCATCATTCCGCCGCCCCGCAGCTCGTCGGCGAGGGCGATCACGCCCTCGACGGGGGCGTAGGTGCGCGGGCCGTGGTCCTGGTCCTCGTCGAAGTGCCGCAGGATGCCCGTGGGGGCTCCGGCGACCTGGTTGGGGCGCGGGTTCGTGCCGGTGGAGTCGCCCAGGTGCAGCACGCTGACGAAGCCGTTGGAGGCGCTGAACACGGCGCTGCCCTTGGAGCTGTCTGCCGCTCCGGCCTTGTTCCACAGCATCTTGACGTTGAGGGTGTTTCCGGTGCGCACGCTGTCCACCAGCACCCAGATCTCGGCCTTCTGGCCCACGCTGTCCCAGCGCTCGATCTGGTGCTGGTACCGGGTGGCCAGGTCCGCCTTGGTGAAGCGGATGTCGGCGCCGCGACCCTTGGAGTTCGTGAACACGTCCGCGTGGGCCGAGGTGAGGCGCACCAGGAGCGGGAATTTCCCCACGCCTTCGGTGATGCCGGACGGCGCGACGCTCAAGACCCGCATCGAGCCCCAAGTCGCGTAATCTTCTTGCGCCGTGGCGACCCCGCCCACGGCGGCGGTGAGCGCCAGGCTCAAAAGTGTTTTCCTGATCATGATTCTCTCCTGGTTCGGTTATCGATTCCGGTTCGCGGCGTTCGCCGCGGCCTCTCTCATGGTGGAAATTTATCGCCTGAAAACCCCTTTTGCGGGGCGAAAAAGCAAATGAAGCGTGGCAGAGGGTAATATGAACCCAAGCGTCACGTTTTCATGCCGCCAACGACGCGCGGCACGGGTTCCGCGAAAGAAAATGTTACCCGCGGGATATCCGCGATCGTTCCGGGAAGCCGGGGCTCAGACCTTCCGGTTGCGGTAGGCGGTATAATCCGGCACGCGGCGGGGGTAAACCACGTCCATCAGCGGGGATGAGATCAGGAAATCCGCGGACGCCCGGTTGCACGCGACCGGGATGTTCCACACCACGGCCAGCCGCAGGAGAGCCTTCACATCGGGATCGTGCGGCGCCGGCTGGAGGGGGTCCCAGAAGAAGATCAGGAAATCGATTTCCCCGTCGACGATCTTCGACCCGATCTGCTGGTCTCCCCCCAAGGGGCCGCTTTGGAACTTGCGCACCTTGATCCCGACTTCCTTCTCCAGCATTCCGCCCGTGGTTCCGGTCGCGTAGATCGCATGGTGCGAAAGCAGGACCTTGTTGAACTTGGCCCATTCGATCAGGTCGTTCTTGAGGTGGTCGTGCGCCACGAGGGCGATGTTCTTGTCCTTCGGGAGGGGGACGGTCTTGATCTTTTTCATGGGAAACCTCGGGGGCGGGAAGGGTGAAGGGAGAAGAGTGAAGAATGAAGGGGAAGGGGCGATATCACGGAGGGCGGCCAAGTGGGTGGCTCATTGGACTTCGGATCCGTTTCCGCGAGTGTCCCGATATTCATTTCAGCCTTCACCCTTCTCCATTCACTCTTCCCCGGGGTCCGGGAACAACTTGATGATCTCTCCCGGCGGCCTGATCGGCTTGCCCTCGCGGTTGACGAAGGCGTGCTCGGTGAAGCCGGTCGCGAGCGGGGCCGCTTCGCCCTCGCGGCGAAGCTCATAGTCGAAGCGGACGCGCGCGCCGCCGAGGCGCGCGCGCCTCACGCGGATCGTCAGCGCGTCGCCGTAGCGCGCGGGGCGAAGGTATTCGCAGTGCGCGCGCAGCACGGGAATCAGCACGCCGGACTTCTCCATCTCCCAATACGGATAACCCAGCTCCGCGAGCGCGGTGGTGCGGGCAACCTCGAAGTACACGAGATAGTTGGCGTAGTACACGACGCCCATGGCGTCGGTGTCGGCGTAACGGGGGCGGAGGCCGACCTCGGAGACGGCGGTGGGGGCTGGACTCATGAGACGGGAGGCGTGGCGATGCGAGGGCCGTCCTGGGAAAGCCGGCGCGTCGCCGCGAGTATCCACGCCACCGCCACCGTGCCGCTGAGGACGGAAGAGAGCAGGGGCGCGTAGTGGAAGGCCACCTCGCCGAAGCGCGTGGAGAGGTACCAGGCGGCCGGGGCCGACACCAGGACGAGCCGCAGCGTGGTGAGGAGCAGGAAGGGAAGGCCGCGCCCGAGGCCCTGGAAGGCGCCGCTGGCGACGATGCCCATGCCGGTGAAAGCGTAGCCGAGGGCGATCACGCCGACGAAATGGGCGGCGGAAGCCGCGGTTTCGGGATCCGGGCCGAACAGCCCGACCAGGGGGCCGCGCAGGATGTGCACGGCAAGGCCCACGACCGAGAGCGAAACGGCCGCCGCGAGGAGGCCGGTGCGCACGCCTTCGCGCACGCGGTCGAGCCGTCCCGCCCCGAAGTTCTGCCCCGTGAACGAGAGCACCGCCACCATCAGCGCCAGCGAGGGGAACACGGATATGATATCGAGGCGCAGGCCGATTCCCACGGCGGCCACGCCATGCTCGCCGAAGCGCGCGGCGAGGAAGGTCATGATGGCCAGGTTGACGCCGATCAGCGCCTGCGAGAGGATCGAGGGCAATCCCACGCGGAAGGTTTCCCCGATGGCGGCGCGGTCGGCCCAGGAGGGCCTCCAGCGGAAGCGCAGGCGCGCGCGGCCGCGGAAATACGCCGATCCGATGTACAGGGCCATGAGCACGCCCCCCAGCGACGAGGCAAGCCCGGCGCCCGTCACCCCGAGCCCGAAGCCCGGCCAGGCGATGCCGGCGAAGCGGAAGTCGCCGAAGATCAGGAAGGGAGCCGCGATCACGTTCGACAGGGTGCCGAGCATCATGCCGTTCATCAACGTGCGGGTGTCGCCTTCGGCGCGGAGACCCGCGCCCCAAACCAGCGCGAGCGCCGTGAAAGGGAGCCCGGCCGACAGGGCGATGAGGTATTTCCATGTGAGCGCCGCGGCCTCGGGCGGAGCCGCCTGGGTTTCCAGGTACCACGGAAGCAGGATCGGCGAGAGCGCGACAGCGAGGGCGATGATGCCGAGGTTGATCCAGGCGATCTGGCCGATGGCGTGCGAGGCTCGCGTTTCCTCGCCCGCGCCGAGCATGCGGGAAAGGATCGAGGTCGCGCCCGTGGAAAGCCCGTTCAGCACGGCGAAGACCAGGTAAAAGAACGGGAAGCCGAAGTTGAGGACGGCCATGCTCTCGTGGATGCCGAGCCGCCCCGCGAGCACGCCGTCATAGATGTTCTGGAACATGTGCGCGGTCATCCCGATCATCATGGGGACGGCCATGCGGACGAGGTGGCCTAGGACAGGGCCTTGGGTGAGGTCGCGCTGGATCTTTTTCAAAACGGGGCGAATATAGCAAGCGCCAGACGGGAGCGGAACGTCGCAGCGCTTGGTAACTTTACCCCATGCCGCGCCGTGTCTCCTCCCGCTTGCCCCTCGCCTCGCGCCTCGCCGTTCCGCTGGCGGCCGCGGTGTTGTCGGCGGCCTCGGGCTGCTCGAGGGAGGAGGGGGCCGCGCCCGCCTCATCCGGCGAGGAGAAGCCCCTGCCCCTCAGCGAATACCGCGACACCACCGTGCTCGACATGCACGAGGGCTCTCGCCTCGCCTGGCGGCTCGTCACCACCAGCCTCGTCCGCTGGCCGGGCAGCGAATTGGTCCAGGCGGCGCCCGTCGACTTGTCGGTGTTCGACAGCCTCGGCGTCCGGGCGATGCGCGTCACCGCCGATTCGGGCGCGGTGGACGAGGCCGCGACTTTCCTGCTCGCCCGCGGCAACGTGCACGGCACGTCGGCCAAGGGCATGCAGTTGTTCACCGACTCGTTGCGCTGGAGCAAGTCCCTGAACCAGGTCGCGACCGACGCCGACGTGCGGGTGATCTCCGAAAGCGGCGATACCCTCATGGGGCGCGGCTTCGTTTCCGACGCCAATCTCGATCATTGGCAGATCCTTTCGGGAGTGCGCGGCGTGTTCCAGGACGTGGACCGCGCCGTCGACGAAGGCGCCGGCCCCGACGGGAGTCCTTGAGATGGCGCGGCCCGGCAAGCTATTGCCCGCCTTCGCGGGCCTCCTTATGCTCGCGGCGGCCCGTGAGCCTTCGCCTCCGCTCATCATGGAGAACGCCGACCGTCTCGAGGGCGTACGCTCCACCGGGGAGCACATCCTCTCGGGCAACGTGCGCTTCCGCCATGGCGACCTGGTGCTCGAGACGCAGCGGGCCGTCTGGGAGCGGGCGCGCAACCGCGTCGTCAGCGAGCAGGGGCTGCTCATCACGCAGCGCGGCTCGCGCCTCACCGCCGACCGCGGCGCCTATGACCGCGAGAACGACCGCGCCCAGGCCGAGGGGCGGGTCTTCATGCGCGATTCGGCGGGCGAGGTGGAGGCGCGGGGCGACCGGCTCGAGTACGACCGCCGCAGGCGGGTCGCCCAGCTCACGGGCAACCCGGTGGCCAGGCGGTTCTACCCCTCGCGACGCGAGTATCCGGGGGGCGATTCCTCCGCCATTCCCGAGGAAACGCCGGCCGACACGCTCGTCATTCGCGGCAGGAAGCTGCGCTACAACGACTCGGCCGGCATCGCGGAGGCCGAGGGGCAGGTGGTCGTCACGCGCGACGACCTGCGCATCACCTGCGACCGCGCCGAGTACCGCCGCGACCAGGATTCCCTCATCCTGCACGGAAGCCCCGTCGTGAAGATCGGCGAGAGCGAGATCCGGGGCACGGTCATCCGCATGGGCATGTCGGGGGAAACGTTGCGGGGGATGCGGGTTCGGGGGGATGCCGAGGCGCTTTCCTTCGAGAAGGAGACCGACTCGACCGCCGCCCGCAACTCGCGGCTCACCGGCGACTCGCTTTTCGCGGCCTTCGTGGCCGGCGCCCTCGATAGCGTCGAGGTCTTCGACCGCGCCGAGGGCACGTACTGGGAGCCCGCCCGGCCGGCGTACGTCAACCGGGTGAGCGGGCGGTACATGGTGATGCGCTTCAGCGACCGCCAGGCGCGTGAGGCCGACGTGGTGGGCTCCGCCCGCAGCACGTACTATCATTTCGAGCGCGACACGCTCAAAGGCCGCAACCAGGCGGGGGGAGATTCCATTTCGATGACGTTCGAGAACGGCAAGGTGCGGGAGGTGCTGGTGCGGGGATCGGCGAGCGGCGTATACGAGGGCACCGCCCTCGGCGCCCGCAAGGCGCCGTCCGACACCTCGAGCCGGGGAAGGGAAACGCCTTGAAGCGCATCCGGACCGAAAAACTGGTGAAGGCATACGGCGGCCGCCGGGTGGTCGACGGCGTGTCGGTGCACGTGGAGCAGGGAGAGGTGGTCGGCCTGCTTGGCCCCAACGGGGCCGGCAAGACCACGTCGTTCTACATGATCACGGGAATGATCCCCCCCGATTCCGGGCGGATCCACATCGATGACCGCGACGTCTCATCGCTCCCGATGTACCGGCGCGCGCGCCTCGGCGTGGGCTACCTGCCCCAGGAAAGCTCGGTGTTCCGCAAGCTCACCGTGGAGGAGAACCTTCTCGCCGTGCTCGAGACGCGCTCCGGCCTCGACCGGCGCGCGCGCCGCGAGGAAGCCGACCGTCTCATGGAGGAGTTCAAGATCGCGAGGCTCCGCAAGAGCCGGGCCTACACGCTTTCGGGCGGCGAGCGCCGCCGCCTCGAGATCGCGCGCGCCTTGACCACGCGCCCCGACTTCCTCCTGCTCGACGAACCCTTCGCGGGCATCGATCCCATCGCGGTGGAGGACATCCAGTCGGTCATCTTCACGCTGCGCGACCGGGGGATGGGCATCCTCATCACCGACCACAGCGTGCGCGAGACCCTGGCGACCACGAACCGGGCCTACATCATGTTCGAGGGCAAGGTCCTGGTGGAGGGCGATGCGGCCCGCCTCGCGAGCGACGAGGAAGCGCGCCGCATCTACCTCGGCAAATCCTTTTCGCTGGACTGACGCGTGAACCTCGGGCTCGAATTCGGGATGAACATGGGGCTGGAGCAGAAGCTCTCGCCCCAGATGATCCAGTCGTTGCAGCTCCTGCAGATGAACTCGCTCGAGCTCGAAATGGCCGTCAAGCAGGAGCTCGAGACCAATCCCCTTCTCGAGGCGGTGGAGGAAGGCGACGAGGAGGAGCGGGACGAGGGCCCGGCGGTGGCCGACCCCGAGTCTCCCGATGCCTCCTCGGAGCCCGCCGGCGAGGATCTCCCGGAGTTCCGCGAGGCCGAGCGCGACGGCGCGGGAGCCGGGGATCCGGCGGAGCCCCCCGAGCCGCTTGCCGGCGAGGACGGCGGCGGGGTGGGCGAGGGCGAGATCGACTGGGAGTCGTACATCGAGGACGGTTACGATCCCGCCGACGCTCCCCGCGAGGAACGCGAATCCCCCGAAGAAACCCCCGAACGCGTCCCCGTGTACGACAAGTCGTTGCAGGACCACCTTCTGGATCAGCTCCATGACCGCGACGTTTCGCCGGAGGTGGCGGAACTCGTCGAATACCTGATCTACAGCCTGGATGACCGCGGATGGCTCGTGCCCGATTCGGCGCTGAGGGCTGCGGGATCCGTCGACCCGGCCGACCTGGGCGACGCCGCGGAGCGTCGGGCGCCTTTCGAGGACGGCGACTCGCGGCACCGCCAGATCCAGGATCTCATCGAGCGCCGGATCGAACCGGCCGAGGCCGACGCGCCCGTGCGCGAAGCCTTGCATGTCCTGCAGACCATGGACCCGCCGGGCATCGGGGCGCGCGACCTGCGCGAGTGCCTGCTCATCCAGATGCGCCGGACCCGGATCTCCCCCCTCGCGCGCCGGATCGTGGAGGAAGGCTTCGACCTGCTCGAGCGCCTCAAGATCGCCGCGCTGGCCAAGAAACTCGATGAAACGCCTGAGGCCGTGCAGGCGGCCGTGCGCGAGATCGGCGCCCTGGAGCCGCATCCCGGACGCCTGCTGGCATCCTCGACGGCCGCCGCCGTGGTGCCGGATCTCATCGTCGAGGAGGTGGAGGGCGAGCTGGTGCTCATGCTCAACGACCGGACGGTGCCCTCGCTGCGCATCTCGCGCGCCTACGCGAACCTGTTGCGCAAGGGCAGCCGCGCCACGTCGGACGAGAAGAAGTACGTGCGCGGCAAGCTGAACGCGGCCACCTGGCTGATCCGCGCCATCGAGCAGCGCAAGTCCACCATGCTGAAGGTCATGCACGCCATCCTCGAAAGCCAGCCCGAGTTCTTCCGGTCGGGACCGGCGCACCTGCGCCCGCTCATCCTGCAGCAGGTGGCGGACAAGATCGGCATGCACATTTCCACCGTGAGCCGGGTCACCAACGGGAAGTACGTGCAGACCCCGCACGGGATCTTCGAGTTGAAGTTCTTCTTTTCCGCCGGGGTGACCCAGAGCGACGGCACGGAGGTCTCGTCGGTGGCGGCACGCGACGAGATCAAGCGACTGATCGAATCGGAAGACCCCTCCAGCCCCCTCAGCGACCAGAAAATCGTCGAAATGCTGAAATCCCGTGGGCTGGACGTCGCCCGGCGGACGGTCGCCAAATACCGCGACCAGCTCGAAATCCTCCCGGCCCGGCTTCGGAAGAAATTTTGAACGGATCATCCGGGGGGCGAAGGGTGTAGATTACTGGGCGGAAGCTGAAATCCGGAATCAGAGATCGGAAACCGGAAACATGAGAATCGGAAGCGACACGACTTCGGCTTGCAGGCCCGGCATCGCGTTACTTTCATATTTCTGATTTCCGGTTTCAGCTTTGCCTTCCTCACCCCTCGCCCAAGGAGAGCCCCATGAACATCCAGATCACCGCCCGGCACTACCATGCGTCCCGGAACCTCCACCGCAACCTCACGGAGGTCGCCGAGAGCTTCTTCCGCTTCAACGACTCGGTGGAATCGGTGCGCTTCATCCTGGATGCCGGGCAGCCCGGCATCGGCCGGGCCGAGGGGGTGGTCAAGATCCGCGACAAGGCGGTGGTCGCGCACGCCGAGGACGGCGCGATGGGCAAGGCGATCGAGATGATGCTGGAGAAGCTCGAGCGACTGCTCAAGCGCGAGAACGAGAAGTTCAAGATCCACCGGGGCGAGCCCCTCTCGGCCGTCGCGGCCGCCTGAACGGAGACCTCGTTGCCGGAATCCATCGACTTCGCCCGCCTCGACATCCACCGCAAAAGATCCCTCCCCACGAGGGATTTTTTCGCGCGTTTCCGCGAGGAGCTTTCCCTCACGTTGCGCACGCCGGACGATTCGCTGTCGACCGAGATCGTCGAGTCGAGCCTGCACCGCCCCGGGCTTGCGCTCGCCGGCTTCACCCAGGTCTTCAGCTACCAGCGGGTGCAGATCCTGGGAACCACCGAGTGGTTCTACCTCGAGTCGCTCGGCGCCGCCGAGCGGCGCAAGCTCTTCGACCGCATCCGCGGCTTCCGCTCCCCGTTGTGGGTGCTCACCCACAACGCCAGCCCGCACGAGGAGCTGGTCGAGATGTGCCGCGAGCAGAAGGTGCCCATCCTCTCCACCGCGCGCGAGACGATGGACTTTTGCACCGAGGTGCAGGATTTGCTCGAGGACTGGTTCGCGCCCTATTGCACCGTGCACGCGTCGCTGGTCGACGTGTACGGGGTGGGAATGCTCTACGTGGGCGAGAGCGGCGTGGGCAAGAGCGAGTGCGTGCTCGACCTGGTGGAGCGCGGTCACCGTCTCGTCGCCGACGACGTCGTCACGCTCACGCGCAAGGGGCGCGCGCTCATCGGGCGCGGCAACGCCGTGCTCGGCCACCACATGGAGATCCGCGGGGTGGGCATCGTCGACGTGGGGCGCCTCTTCGGCATCCGGGCCATCCGGGAGACCAAGAAGGTGCAGGTGGTGGTCGAGCTGCAGCATTGGGTGGACGGGGAGAACTACGACCGAACCGGACTCGATCCCCTGCAGGCGGAGGTCATCGGCCTGCCCGTCCACAAGGTCGTCATCCCCATCTCGCCGGGCAAGAACATCACGGTGATCTCCGAGGTCATCGCCATGAACATGCTGCTCAAGATGCACGGCGTCGACGCGGCCAAGCTCTTCAACGAGAAGCTCATGGAGACGATGCGGGACAAGGCGAAGCCGGGCGACGGGCTGACGCGGCTGGGCGCGGAGGTGCACGAGTAATCGCGGCGAAGCCGCGATTCAATTACGAGTTACGAATTACGAATCGGGGGATAGCGGGGAAGGCCTAAGGCTATGAAGAGCGGACATGAGAAGCTTAAGACCCTGCTCCCAGAGCTCAAGCTTTGGCGCGTTTGTGTCTCATTCGTAATTCGTAACTCGTAATTCGTAACTTTCCCCCCATGTCCCCCCGCCTCCAGAACACCGTCGTCGGCGCCTTCGTGCTCGGCGCGCTGGCCGTGCTCGTCGGCGGGGTCTATTTCCTCAAGGAAACCGTTCCCGGGCGCGCGACGGACGCCTATATCGCCCGTTTCGACCAGGTCTCGACGCTGCAAACCGGCGATCCGGTCAAGGTCAACGGCGTCAAGGCGGGCCGGGTGACCTCGATCGCCCTCGAGGGCCGCGAGGTGCGGGTGGGGTTCGAGATCGAGCGCGGCATCCGGCTTCCCGTGGATTCCGACGTGCGCATCCAGAACATCGGCCTCATGGGCGAGCGGCAGCTCGGCATCGCCATGGGGCCCGCCGGGGCCTTCGTCGAGCCCGGCGCGACCTTCGAAGGGAGGCTCGACGCCGGCATCGCCGAGGCGATGGGCGCGGCCGGCGAGGCCATCGCGGAAGGCGAGGCGCTGGTGCGCTCGGTGCGCGCGGCGGTGGACGGCACGGTGGGGCGGCCCGAGTTCGCGGCCCGCGTGAACTCCCTGCTCGCCTCCGCCGAGGGGATCGCCACGCGCCTTGAGAAGCTCGCCGCCGACATCGACCCGCAGATCCGGGAGGGCGCGCGTTCCTTCCGGGCCACGGGCAAGATGGCGGAGGACTTCGCCGCGCGGCAATTGCCGCGGCTCGACCGCATGGCCGAGGACGGCGCCGAGGCCGCCGCCAGCGCCCGCGCGCTCGCCGAGCGCGGCGAGAGGGCCGCGCAAAGCCTCGAGGAGATCCTCGCCAAGCTGAACGCCGGGCACGGCGCCGCCGGCGCCCTGCTCAACGACACGACGCTTCACCGCGACCTCTCCGCCGCGATCCGCAGCGCGGACTCGCTTTTCCGCTCGATGCGGACGAAGGGGCTGGACGTGAATGTCGATTTGTTCTAGGC
>CBFGVC010000029.1:0-16334 GCA_965652255.1 uncultured Fibrobacteria bacterium
TTGAGGAAAAAGCGCCATGTCCTTCGAAGAGACCCCGTTCGACAGCCACGACGACGAAGAAATCCCCCCCTTCCGCGTGTTCATCTTCCACGGCCGCAACCCGATCTGGAAGCAAGTCGCCGACTTCATCTGGAAGAAGCTCGAGATCGAGACCGTGGCCCTGCGCGAAGAAGACAATGGCGACGTGATCGACATCGACGCGCTCGACCGCGCCACCGAGGACGCCTCGCACGCCGTGGTGGTGGTCACCGCCGACGACGACCGCGAGCGCATGGCGCACGCCATCGGCTATTTCCAGGGCCTCTACGGCCCCGCCAACGTGCTCGTCTTGCGCGAGGCGGCGGTGGAGGAATTCTCCGGCGTCGCCGGCACCGTCACCGAAAGCTTCGACGGCCGCAACATCTCGCACGCCTTCCCCGCCGTGGCCGAGGAGATCGAGGCGTCCAAGGCCGAATACGATCAGGTGGATGAGGAGTAACTTCAGGATTCTCTGACGGCCATTCTTTGGATGGTTCGGGATTCTCCGACGACCATTCTTCGGAGGGTTCGGAAATTCAGACAACAAAAAGCCCGGTCTCCAGTGGAGCCGGGCTTTTGATTTGAAAAGGAGGCGAGCCCCTCCGGTCACCGAGTGATCCGCCCCCGGCGGATCGTATCGAGGTGACGACTACTCCACGACCTTCACCGTCATGCTGACCGCTTCCAGCGGATTGTCGCGGTGGTCGGTGTCCTCGGCCACGATCTTGTCCACCGCCTCCATGCCCGAGACCACCTTGCCGAAGGCGGAGTATTGCCCGTCGAGGTGCGGCGCGTCGGCCACCATGATGAAGAACTGCGACGAGGCGGAATCCGGGTTCGAGGACCGCGCCGCGGAGAGGACGCCGCGCGTGTGCGGCGTCTTGTTGAACTCGGCCTTCACGTTCTTGCCCGAGCCGCCGGTGCCGTGCAGGCGGCGATCGTCCTGCTTGCTGTTCGGATCGCCGCCCTGGATCATGAACCCCGGGATGACGCGATGGAACTTCGTCCCGTCGTAGAATCCCGAGCGGGCCAGTTCGAGGAAGTTGTTGACGTGATTGGGGGCGACTTCCGGAAAGAACTCCACCGTGATGTCGCCGTGACGGGTGCTGAGGATGGCTTGGGTCATGGGGGTGGAAGGTAGAAACGGGGGGGTGCTTCGGAGGCCATTCTTTGCCGGGTAATTCGGCCGGCAAGCGGCCTCGTGCCTGCGGGTGCGGGATTCTTCGGAGTCATTCCGTTGGATGGTTCGGGAGAAACTTCTTGCCGGAAATCCGGGCCGATGCCTTTCTTGGGCGAATTCCCTTAACCCTTATCCAACGCCCTCTTCAAAAGGACGGCATTCTCGGCATTGGCCTCGTAATACCCTTTCCTCACGCCGGCCTCGACGAAGCCGAGGGACGCGTACAACGCGAGGGCGGCCGCGTTTCCAGCGCGCACTTCGAGGTAAACCGCGCCGGTGCCGGATGCCTTCAGGCGGGCGAATAATTCGCGGAGAAGGATTCGCGCGATTCCGCGGCGGCGATGCGACGGCGCGACGCCGAGCTGGAGGATTTCGGCCTCGTCGGCGGCGCGGGAGGCGATGAGATAGCCGACGACGCTTCCTTCCAATTCCGCGACGAGACCGGATTTCGAATCGCCTCCTTCCGCATACGGAGCCAGCGCCTCCGCGCTCCAGGGCGAAGGATTGCAAGCGACCTCGAGCGCCGCCACGGCGGCGACGTCTCGCGGTTCGAAGGGGCGAAGGCGATAGCCGCTCATGACTGGACGTCCGTCCGGGGCAATCTCAGGAGGACGCCTTCTCCTCCGCGGCGGAAAGCTGCAAGTACACGGGCCGCTCCGCGCCGCGGCCCGTCGCGAGCGCGCGGCGCGCGATCGCGACGGCGTCCCACGATCCTTCCGGCGTCCCGTTCGGTGTCCAAACCCCCGCGAAGCCTCGCGAAGCCGCGAGCAGCCCGGGCGTCGCCTCGGGCGCGAGCACGAAAGTTCCGGGGCGCGCGAGCGCCGTAAGCGCCTCGCCGGGAATCAGCGCGCCAGCGTCGTCGACGCCGCGCGCGACGTAGAACCGCCCCGCGTTGGCGGGCACGACGGCGAGCGCGTCACCCTCGCCTTTCCACGATGCGAACAGCGCCTCGAAGGCCGTGAAGCCGTGCAGGGGAATCCCCTTCGGCAGCGCGAGGCCTTGGGCGAAGGCCATGGCGATCCGGATGCCCGTGAAGCTTCCGGGACCCACCCCCGCGAGAATGCGACCGACGTCGGAGAAGCCCCCCCCTGCTTCGCGCAGGATGCCTTCCGTCCAGTCGGCCACGTCGTCATGCCGCGTGCCCGCGGGCCGCGAGGAGGAAGCCAAGACGACCTTCGCCTCCGCGTCCAGCACGGCCGCGAAGCCCGCGTGGGAAAGGTCGATGAGGAGGGAGAGGGAGGAAGGCATTGGCGTCAAGGGGATTTCATCACGGTGTGCAACCATGCGACATCACGGCATCACAGCAACACAACAACAAAGCGCAAGCGCGAGGTCGCGGAAGTTTCATTGTTCTGGCGTTCTATTGTTGTGCTGTTGTGCTGTTGTACTGTTCAACGCTTCCCCCGACGCTTCGATAACCACCGTCACCAACTCCCGGTAGCTCATCCCGATGGCCGCGGCCTCCTGCGGCAGGATCGACTTGGGCGTGAGGCCGGGGAGGTTGTTCGTCTCCAGCGCGAACAGCGAGGAGCCGTCCCAGATGAAATCGGTGCGACTGTAGGTGGAGAGGCCGAGCGCCTCATGGGCGAGCCCGGCGAGCCGCTGCATCTCCGCGTTCACCTCGGGCGGGAACTCCGCGGGCGTGATCTCCTCGGCTCCGTCTTGGCGGTACTTCTCCTCGAACGAGAAGAAGCCGTCCTTGCGGGGGCGGATCTCCGTGGGCGGCAGGGGTTTCGGGGATCCTTCGAGGACGCCGCATGTCGCTTCGCGGCCCTTGACGAAGGCTTCGACGAGAACCTCGGGCGTGTCCGGTCCTCCGATCTCGGCCAAGGCCTTCTCCAACTCGGCGCGGGTCTTGACGACCGCGACTCCGATGCTCGAACCTCCGGTGGGATGCTTGACCACGGCGGGCAACCCCAACTCGCGCTCCACGCGATCCGCGCCTTCGGCGACGGGCTCGCCGGGCCGCAAGACGAGCCACGGCGAAGTGGGGATGCCCGCCTCCCGATAGCGTTCCTTCGTGCGGATCTTGTCCATCGCAAGGGCGGAAGCGGCGCTGCCGCTTCCGGTGTATGCCTGGCCGACGGATTCGAGGACGCCCTGAAGCGCGCCATCCTCGCCGCCGACGCCGTGCAAGGCGACGAAGAATACGTCCGCCTTGGGAAACGGAACCTTCGGCATGGCGTTGAATGGAACGGCGCGCCATCCTTCGGGAGGAGACGCCAGGATTTCTTGCGCCCGCTCGACGGTCATCTCCGAAGCCGCGCCCGACGGATCCTCGGGCCACATCCAGACGCCCTTGCGGGAGATCAGGACGGGGAAGGCCTCGAAGCGTTCAGGATCGGCGTGCGCGAGCACGCCGCACCCCGAGGCCAGCGAGACGGGATGCTCGGGAGAAATCCCCCCCATGAGGACGGCGACGCGGCGGAAGGAGGACATCGCCTCACACCTCGAGGATGCCGCCCATCGGCTCCTCGGGACTGTTGAAGTCCTCCAGGAAGTAGGCGTAGCCCTCGGCATCGTTCGTATAGCCGTGAGCCGCGGCATGATCCCGGAAAAACGCCCGCAGGGCCGCATCGCGCGAGTCCATCTCCACGAGGGCGTGCACGAGGGACGGCTTTTGCGTCACGAAGGCGATGGAATACCGGGGCATGCCCGAAAGTTACGAATTACGAGTTACGAGTTGGGGAAAAACGCGCCTTTCGGACGCCGGCGCGTCGCCCTTAATTCGTAACTCGTAACTCGTAATTGGCCTTATACGCGTTCCACGTCGTCCGCAGGAGCGTATCCGGATCGCTGTGGCGCGCGCGCCAGCCGAGCGACTCGCCCGCGAGTTCCGCAGAAGCCACCACCGTCGCGGCGTCGCCCGCGCGGCGCCCCACCACGTCGTATGGGATTTCGCGTCCCGTGATCCCCGCCGCGCGGCGGATCATCTCCAGCACCGAGATGCCCTTGCCCGTTCCGAGGTTGAGCGTGAGGTTCCGCCCGCCGCGGTGCAGGTGCTCCAAGGCGCGCACGTGCGCGTCGGCCAGGTCGGTCACATGGATGTAGTCGCGCACGCCGCTGCCGTCCGGCGTGTCGTAGTCGTCCCCGTAAACCTGCATCGCCGGCCGCATGCCGGCCGCCGTCTCCATCACGATCGGAAGCAGGTTCGCCGGATTCTTCTCGAGGCCGGTGATCGCCCCTTCCGGGTCATACCCCGCGGCGTTGAAATATCGCAGCGAAACGTGCCGAAGCCCCTTGAGGCGGCCGTGCCAGTCGAGGAACCCCTCGATGGCCAGCTTGGTGTAGCCGTAGTAGTTCTCGGGGCGCGTGGGATGCTTTTCATCCAGCGGAAGGTAGTCGGGCGATCCGTACACGGCGGCGGATGAGGAGAACACGAAGGCGGGAATTCCCGCCTCCAGCACGGCGGCGATCAGGTTGAGCGAACCCGAGATGTTGTGCCGGCTGTAGCGCTCCGGCTGGGTCATGCTCTCTGCTGCCGACTTGAGGGCGGCCAGGTGCACCACCCCGTCGAAGCGATGCTCCGCCGCCGCCGACCTGAGCGCGAGGGGATCGAGAATGTCGCCGACTTGGAGAATCGCGCCGGACGGAAGATTTTCGCGCGTGCCGGTGGAAAGATCGTCGAAGACCACGACTTCGTGCCCGGCCTCGAGCAGCGCCTTGCAGACATGCGAACCGATGTAGCCCGCTCCTCCCACCACCCAAATCTTCACGTGTCCTCCAAATGCCCGGAATCGGGGGAATATAGCTGTTGGCGGGTTGCAGGGCAGGCGGCGGGAAAACAACGGTAGCGTGTCGGATGGCCTCCGGATGAGCAATGGACCGACGACAATCGAGGAATCAAGAAGATTCCCGCATCATCGGCCACAACCCACCCGCCACCCGCCGCTTCCCCCTTCCCCAACCCCCGAAATCCCGTTGTCCCCAAGGCCCCCCCCATGTATTTTCTTGCCCACACACACGGGAGAATTTCTCATGCGTCGAGCCGCCATTTTGTTTTCCGCCGCCATTCTCGCCTTGGGAGCGTCGCTGTCCCTTGCCCATTCTCCGGGCGACGGCCACGCGCACGGCCCGGAGGCACCGCCCAGCTTCGAGCTCGACAAGAAGGGCCAACGCGCCCGCATCGATTACAAGCTCGAGATGAAGCCCATCTCGAACCCGCAGCTGACCTTCTCGCAGTTCGCGGGACGGCGCATGCTGGTCTTCTACTACTCGGCCAAGTGCCCGCATTGCCAACAGGCCGCGCCGCACGTGCAGCGCCTCGCCGACGAGCTGGGCACCAAGGGCTTCGGCTCGGTGGCCATCGCCATCAAGTGGAACACCGAGGACGACGTGCGCGGGTTCATCCGCGACTTCGGCGTGCGCATGCCCATGATGCAGGACGAAAGCCGCGCCTTCGGCGACAACTACGGCGTCGGCACCATTCCCGTCGTGTACCTCGTGAACGAGAAGGGCGAGTTCATCCGCTGGCGCCACTTCGACAACGCGACCACGCCCGCCGAGATCCGCACCGCCGCCTTGTCCTGGCCCGGCGTCAAGAAGTAACCGTGGCTTCCGGGCCGGGAAGCGCGGCGGCCCCGGAAGGCTTTCGCCGCGTCCGCGCCGTTTTCTCGCACGATGCCGCCCCCTCCGAGGCGGGCCTCTCCTTCCTGGAGCTCCTGCTGCGCCGCTTTCCCTATCATTCCCGCGAGGAATGGACGGAGCGCGTGCGCGACGGCCGCGTCACCTTGGGCGAAGCGGTCGCAAGGCCCGAAACGCCGGTGGCGACGGGCGCCACGATCCGCTACCGGATCGACGATTACCTCGAGCCCGCGGTCCCGGTCGATTTCCGGGAAATCGCCCGCGAGGGCGACCTTGCCCTGGTGCACAAGCCCGCGGGCCTTCCCGTGCACAAGACCGGCCGCGTGTTCGTCAATGTCCTTGCCAACCTCTACCGCGAATTCCGCGGCGACGGCGATTGGTCGCCGCTCAACCGCCTCGACGTGGAGACGTCCGGCATCGTGGCCTTCGCGCGGGGACGCGACGCCTTGCGGCGCTTCTCGCCGGGAAATCCGGGAACCGCCTGGACGAAGGATTATCTGGCGGTGGCGGGGGGTGTTCTCTCGTGGGAGGTCGTTCACTCGGGGGCGCTTTCGGAGTGGCCGGAGCATCCGGTGCGCAGCCGGGTGCGCGTCCTTCCCGGCATAAGTCCGGACGGAAAGCCCGCGCGCACGCGCTTCATCCCCCTCGCCTCGCGCGACGACAAGACCCTCGTGCTCGCGCGGCCCGAGACGGGCCGCAAGCACCAGATCCGGGCTCACCTCGCCGACTTGGGGCACCCGATCGTCGGGGACAAGGTTTACTCCCACGACGGGCGCTATTTCCTGAAGCGCATCGCCGAGGGGTTGAGCGAAGAAGACTACGCCGCGCTCGGGACGCGGCACCAGCTGCTGCACGCCTTTCGACTGGAAATCAGGGACAAGGACGGGGCCGGGATCGTCGGGACGGACTTCGATCTGCCGGAGGGATTCGGGCGGTATTTTCCGGAAGCGACGAAGGGGTGGATCGTGGATCGTGGTTAGTGGATCGTAACGAAGAGGCTAACACCTTCACAATCCACGATCCAGGTGTTTTGCGATCCACGAACCACGATCCACGATCCACGCCAACGCTTCGCCCTCGAAGAATCCCCCCCTACACGAACGCGTTCACGAACTCCTCGGTCGTCTTGAACTTCTCCAGCGCCTGGATGGCCGCCGGGGTCTGGTTCGACTCCGTGAGGTTCGCCACGTAGCGGCGGAAGCGCTGCGAGGCCTTGTACCACGCGGGCGGCAGGATCAGCTCCTCGCGGCGCGTGCCAGAGAGGCCGATGTCGATGGCGGGATAGATGCGCTTCTCCGCCAGCTTGCGGTTGAGCACCAACTCCATGTTGCCCGTGCCCTTGAACTCCTGGAAGATCACCTCGTCCATCTGCGAGCCGGTCTGCACGAGGGCCGTCGCCACGATGGTGAGCGAGCCGCCCTCCTCGACCTTGCGCGCCGCGCCGAAGAACTTCTTGGGCTCCATCATGGCCTTGGCGTCCACGCCGCCCGAAAGGGTGCGGCCCGAGGACTTCAGGTCGTTGTTGAAGGCCCGCGCCATGCGCGTGATCGAATCGAGCAGGATGACGACGTCCTTGCCGCACTCCACGCGGCGCATGGCCATTTCCATCACCATCTTCGAGAGCGCGATGTGCTCCTCGAGCGGCCGGTCGAGGCAGGAGGCGTAGACCTTGCCCTTGATGCGGCGGGAGAGGTGCGTGACCTCCTCGGGACGCTCGTCGATGAGCAGCATCAGGATGTCGGCCTCGGGATGGTTGGCCGCGATGCCGTTGGCGATCTTCTCCATCAGGATGGTCTTGCCGGTGCGCGGCGGCGCGACGAGCAGGCCGCGCTGGCCCTTGCCGATGGGCGCCAGGAGCTCGAGCAGCATCATGCTCTTGTCGCTGTCGTCGGGCCGGGAGAGGTGGAACATCTCCTCGGGGCTGATGCTGGTGAGGTTCTGGAAGGGAGCGACGGGGCGCCACTTCTCGACGGGGATGTTTTCCACCGCCAGGAGCTGGCTCACCACGCGCTGGCGCTTGTTGCGCTTGCCGCGCACGATGGCCTGGATCATGTTCCCGGTGCGCAGGCCGTGGCGGTTCACCATGTCGCGCGGGATCACCACGTCGAAATCCTGCGCCTGGAAGTTCAGGCGCTCCGAGCGCATGAACGCGTGGCCGCCGTCGGCGACCTGGATGATGGCGGTGTACTCCTCCGCCTCCGAACGGGGGTCGAAGTCGGGCGAGAGGTCGAGCGATTCGCCGCGGCGCTTGTTCTGGCCGCGCCCGGCGTTGCCGCCGTGCGAGCCCCCGTGCGAGCCCAAATGGGAACCCATGTGGGATCCGTTATGCGCCCCCTGGCCTCCCCGCCCCGCCATCTTGTTCATCTTCATGCGCTTGCGGCGACGGCGGGAGCTGTCGTTGGGTTCATGGGAGATGAGGGCGGGGTTCTCCGGGGGACGATCTTCCTCCTCGCCGGCGCTACCGGCGCGGCCGGAGCGGCCTCCGCGAGCCGTCGCATTGGCCCCTCGCCCGGCGGTCGGCTCGTCGCCGTTTCCATCGGCGCCGTCCTCGTCGTCGAAGTCGTCCTCTTCCTCGGCGGCACGCGCCGCGGCGGCGGCGCGCATGTTCTGGGCATACAATTCCGCGTCTTCGGCGTCGCGCGCCGCGTTCGCGTCGAAATCCTGATCTGGCATGAGTCCCCTGGCCGGTGGGCCGTTAAGTCGGGAATGGAAGGTTCCGACGGGCGGAATCGGTTTTACGCTGAAATTTCGCGGGGCCGGGATCCCGGGCGCGGGAGGCCTATGCCATCACCATCGCGCCCGTCCAGGCGGGGGCCGATAAGCGGCCGATGGGGATAATATAAATCAAAAGTCGGGGGTGGGGGGCGATTCCCAATCGCCCCTACGGATTCCCGCGACGGTCGCCGCCCGGCGGACGCTAAAACCCCGTCACCGACCTGGGATTGTAGTTGTTCATCACCACCATGATTCCCGCGAAACAGGCCATGATCACGCTCCCCGCGATGATTTGCTGCTTGTGGTTGTGATGGTGCATGACCACTTGCAGGGTATCCCGGCCACGGGAAGCGGTGTCGGCCGCTGCCGGCACCCTGAGCGAGTCGGACGAGGCGGCGGCCGGGCGGACGGGAGTGAGGGGCTGGGCGAGGGCGTGTGTGGCGAGAGACAGGACGACGAGTAGTACTGTCAGGATGGCGAGTGTCGGGAGGCGGGTGGCGGGTGACGGGGTATCCGGGCGTCCTGTAAGGGCGACCCATGGGTCGCCCTTACAGTAATCTCCCGACTCCCGTCTCCCGACTCCCGACATCATCATGCCGCCAACATCTTCCTCAAAAGCTCGTTGACCTGCTCCGGCGCGGCCTTGCCCTGCGAGGCGCGCATCACCTGGCCCACGAAGAAGCCGAAGAGCTTGTCCTTGCCGGAACGGTACTCGGCCACCTTGTCGGCGTTCGCGTCCATCACCTGCTTGATGAAGCCCTCCACCGCCGCCGAGTCGTTGATGACGGAGAGGCCCCGTTTCTCCACGATCTCCTTGGGGGATCCTTCCCCGGCGAACAAATGCTCGAAGACTTCCTTGGCGATCTTCCCCGAGATGGATCCCGTGCGGATCATCTCGACCATCTCGCCGATGTGCTCCGCCGTGAACTTCAGGTCGGAGATGTCGAGGTTGCCCTCCTTGAGCACGCGCAAGACGTCGCCCATCACCCAGTTGGAGACGGCCTTCTTGTCCTGGGGATTTTCAGAAACGACGGCGCAGGCGCGCTCGTAGAACTCGGAGACGGCCTTCTCCCGCGTGAGCACGTCGGCGTCGTAGGCCGGCAGGCCGTACTGCTCCACGTAGCGCTTGCGGCGCGCCTCGGGCAGTTCCGGCAAGGTGGCGCGCACGCGCTCGATGTGCTCCGGGGTGACGCTGAGGCGCACGAGGTCGGGCTCGGGGAAGTAGCGGTAATCCTGCGCGTCTTCCTTGGAGCGGTTCGTGACCGTGGTGGCCTTGGCCGGATCCCAGCGCTTGGTCTCCCGCTTCACCGTGCCGCCCGCGTCGAGGATCTCCGCCTGCAGCTCGATCTCCGCCTCCATGGCCTTCAGCAGGTTGCTGAAGGAGTTCATGTTCTTCAGCTCGACGCGCTCGCCGAAGGGCGCGTCTTCGCCTTTCCGGATCGAGATGTTGGCGTCGCAGCGCAGGTTGCCGCGCTCCATGTTCGCGTCGCAGATGTCGAGGTACTCGAGGATTTGCTTGAGCTTCTCGAGGTAGGCGATGGCCTCCTCGGGCGAGCGCAGGTCGGGCTCGGAGACGATCTCGAGCAGCGGCGTGCCGCAGCGGTTGGCGTCGAACAGCGAATCCGAGACCGTCAGGTCGTGGATCAGCTTGCCCGCGTCCTCTTCCATGTGGATGCGCGTGAGGCCGATGCGCTTGGTCGAACCGTCCTCGAGGGTGATGTCGAGGTGGCCGCCCGTGCAGATGGGCTTGTCGTAAACCGGCGAGCCGCCCTGCTGCGTGATCTGGTATCCCTTGGGAAGATCGGGGTAGAAGTAATTCTTGCGCGTCCACATGGGACGCGCCTGGATGTTCGTCCCGCAGGCGAGCCCCAAGGCGATGGCCGACTCGACCGCCTTCGCGTTGGGAACCGGCAGCGTGCCCGGGAATCCGAGGCACACGGGGCACACGAGGGTGTTCGGCTCGGCGCCGAACTCGACGCGGCAGCCGCAGAAAAGCTTGGTGTTCGTGGACAGCTGGGCGTGGACTTCGAGTCCGATGACGACGCTGTATTTGGACGCGAGGGACGAGGCGGGCATGGGGGGAAAGATAGCTGACGGCCGACGGCTTACAACAAACAGCCGCGCGAAAGGGGATGAAAAAAGCGGGCGAAATGCAGGGGGGGACTTCCCGGCCCGTCGGGTGTTCGGGAACCGTCGGGATCACCTCCGCGGCGCGGAGGCGCTACTTCTCCCGGTCCTTGCGTCCTCTCCAACGCTGCACGCGCCCGGCGATGTACACGATGAGCCCGGCGGCCATCAGGTAGTTGCCCAGCATGTTGTAAACCGGATTCTCCGACCGCGGGGCGACGAAATACGCGACGCCGGCGAGCAGGACGATGAAAAACCCGAGCAACATGAGGTTCCAGCCGAGTTTTTCGCGGGGAGTTTTTTCGCGGGGGGTCGGTTCGGTGGGCATGGAAGGGAATATAATAGCTGACTGCAAACAGCAGACGGCGGACAGCGGCCATCCCCTACGCCGCCGCCCTCCGGTTCAGATGATAAATCAACGTGGAAACGTCCGCCGGGGTCACCCCGGCGATTCGCGAGGCGTCGGCCACGGTGAGGGGGCGACGCGCCGAAAGCTTCTGCAGCGCCTCCCCCGAAAGCCCCTTCGCGTCCGCATAGGCGAAATCGCCGGGAATGCGAAGGTGCGCCAGCTTGCGGCTGCGCTCGATCTCGCGCCTTTGGCGTTCCGCGAAAGCCTCGTACCGCTCGGCGGCCTCGAAGGCCGTCCTTTCGGCCAGGGACCAGTCCTCCAGCGAAATCCCGAGATGCGCCGCCAGCGCCGGGAACGAAACCTCGGGGCGGCGCAAAAGCGGCAGGGCGTACACGGATTCCGCGACGGGCGATCCCCCATACCCTTCCAGGAACGGATTGATCTCAGCCGGAAGGATTTTCGCTTCCGCGAGGCGCGCCCGCATGGCCTCGAGCCTGGCGGCGCGCGCCCGATACTTCGCCAAGGTCGCGTCGTCCACGAGGCCCAGGGCGTGACCGCGCTCCAGCAGCCTTTCCTCGGCGTTGTCCTGCCGGAGGTGCAGGCGATACTCCGCCCTCGAGGTGAACATGCGATAGGGCTCGTCGATCTCGAGGTTGACGAGGTCGTCGGCGAGCACGCCGATGTACGACTCGGCCCGGCCCAGGATGAAGGGTTCCTCTCCCCTCACCTTGAGCGCGGCGTTGATCCCGGCGACGAGCCCCTGCGCCGCCGCCTCCTCGTAGCCCGAGGTTCCGTTCACCTGCCCCGCGAAGTAGAGGCCCTCCAGCTCCGCCGCGCGGCACTCGAAGGTCGGATGCAGCTGCGTCGCGTCCACGGCGTCGTATTCGACCGCATAGCCGTACCGGAGGACGCGGCAGTCGCGAAGCCCCGGCAGCGTGCGCAGCGCGGCGTCCTGGACCTCGGCGGGCAGGCTCGAGGAGAAGCCGTTGACATAGATGCGGCCGGAATGGAGTCCTTCCGGCTCCAGGAAGAGCTGGTGGGAGTCGCGGTCCGAAAAGCGCGCGATCTTGTCCTCGATGGAGGGGCAATAGCGGGGGCCGAGTCCCTGGATGAGGCCCGTGAACATCGGGCTGCGGTCGAAGCCCTCCCGAAGGATGGCATGCGTCGTTTCGCTCGTGCGCGTGATCCAGCAAGTGGCCCGGTTCCGGAGGGGGCCTTCGGTGCGGAAGGAGAAAGGAAAAGGCTCGGCGTCGCCGTGCTGCACTTCCACCTCGGAGTAGTCGAGCGAATCGGCGGCGAGGCGCGCGGGCGTTCCGGTCTTGAGGCGACGGGTGCGCAGCCCGCGCGACTTGAGGGTTCGGGCCAACTCCATCGCGGCGGGCTCGCCCACTCGCCCGCCCTCCGTTCGCGAAAGGCCGGTGTGCATCACTGCGCCCAGGAACGTTCCCGAGGTGACGATCAGCGTTCGCGAAGCGACGAACGCCTCTCCCCCGCCCGTCCCGAGGCGAAGCCGAAAGACCGCGGAGGCCCCCCCTTTTTCCGCCCTTTCGAAATCGAGAAGCTCGCCTGCGAGCAGCGTGAGGTTCGGCGTGCGCGAAAGGATGTCCTGCATGCGCGCCGCGTAATCGTCCATGTCCATCTGCGCGCGCGGCCCCCACACGGCCGGCCCCTTCGAGAGGTTGAGCATGCGGAACTGGATGCCGGCCTGGTCGGCCACATACCCCATCAACCCGCCGAGCGCGTCGAGGTCGCGCACGAGCTGGCCCTTGGCCACCCCGCCGATGGCGGGATTGCACGACATGCGGCCGATGGCCTTGAGGTCCATCGTGACGAGCAAGGTGGCGCGCCCCATGCGCGCGGCCGCGTGCGCCGCTTCGATGCCGGCGTGGCCGCCGCCGATGACGGTGACGTCGTAAAGGGGAGACATGGGAGGGGAAAGTTACGAATTACGAGTTACGAATTACGAATGAAACACCACTTCCGTCCCCCCGGTTTACCGGCTATCCCCCTTTAAGTCTCAATCGTCGATTCGTAACTCGTAATTCGTAGCTCGTAACCGATTTTTCCACGGCTATCTTTCCGGGGCGAACTGCCCGCCCCGAGGTGCAAGGTGAACCACTGGCTGATGAAATCCGAACCCGAAGACTTCTCCATCGAGGACTTGGCGAAGCGGCCGGGCAAGACCGAGCCCTGGACCGGCGTGAGGAACTATCAGGCGCGCAACTATATGCGCGACGGGATGAAGGTCGGCGATCCGGTCCTTTTCTATCACAGCAGCGTCGCGCCGCCGGGAATCGCGGGGCTCGCCGAGGTGGCCTCGGAACCTTTCCCCGATCCCACCGCGTTCGACAAGAAATCGAAGTATTACGACCCGAAGTCGGGCACGCACGGCACGACCTGGATGTGCGTGAGCGTGCGCCACGTGCAGACCTTCTCGCGCCTTTTGCCGCTGGAGGAAATCCGCTCGATTCCCGGGCTGGGTGGAATGGTGCTGCTGAAGCCCGGCTCGCGCCTCTCGGTGCAGCCGGTGACGGCGCAGGAGTTCCGGAAGATCACCGAGTGGATCGCGCGCTACCCCGAAGCCGGACCCGTGCCGAAAGCCGTGGAAGCCTCGCGGCCCTCCGCGCTGCCCGCGAAGGTCGCCAAGGCGAAGCCGCCGCGCACGAAGCCGCTGCCGAAGAGGAATTGAGGCACGACATCACAGCATCACAACAACAGAACACCATGACAACACAGCACAGAAGTTGTAAGCCGTCTGCGTTTGTTGCTGTGCTGCTGTGTTGCTGTGATTCCGGCCCTCCCTATGCCGCTTTCTCCAGCGCCACGTTCTCCAGGACCGGAACGGCGTCGAAGGCCGGCGCGGCGGAGGCCTCCGGCCGCTTCGCGCGCCCGTCGGCGAGCACGCGGGCGGGCACCGGCTTGAGGTCGCGGATCAATCCGACGGCCGCGAGCGCCTTGAGGCCGTAGTAACTGATGTCGATCTCCCACCAGTAGAACCCTTGCCGCGCGCTGTTGGGATAGTGATGGTGATTGTTGTGCCACCCCTCCCCCAAGGTGATCAGCGCCAGCCAGAAATTGTTGCGGCTGTCGTCCGAGGTCTTGTAGCGGCGCTTGCCGAAGACATGGGCGAGGGAATTGATGGTCGCCACGCCGTGGAAAAGCACTACGGTCGACACGACGAAACCCCATACCAGCATCTGCCAGCCGTTGGTGCCGAGGCCGGGGAACCAGCGCTCCAGGGCGACTCCCAGCAGGAAGGTGAACACGCCCACCGTGGCCGGCGCGATGGCGTCGAAGCGGTCGAGGAAGACCAGCTCGGGATACTTCGTGAGGTCCTTCACCAGGTCGAGGCGCGGCGCGACGTTCTTCTTGCGGCCCCACCAAAGCAGGTGGCTGTTCCAGAAGCCGCCCTCCTGGATGGGCGAGTGCGCGTCCTCGGGCGTGTCGGAGACGGCGTGGTGGTGACGATGGTGGGAGGCCCACCACAGCGGGCCGCGCTGGGTGGCGGAGTTGCCGAGGAAGGCCAGCGCGAACTGCACGGGCCGGGACGCCTTGTAGGTCTTGTGCGCGAAGTAGCGATGATACACCGCGGTGATGCCGAACATGCGGATGACGTACAGGGCGACCGCGACGGCCACGGCGACCCAGCTCACGCCGACGACGAACACGAACAGCACCGAGAGGTTCAGGAGCAGGAAGGGAATCGGGAGCACCCACTTGCGCCCATCCTCTCCGGGCCGCAACGAGGCCTCGGGACGGTGGTGCGAGTCGAAGACGTTGACGAACGTGCGGGCCAGGCGGGAAATCGCGTTATTCATGAGTCTCAATAAAACAGGATCGAGACGCCTGGACAGGCGATTTCCGCCCGGATGACAGGATTTTACAGGCTTACATTTCCTTACAACCGTGGATCCTGAATGGTGAATCGTGACCCGGATGTGCATGTTCCCCTTCACGATTCACGATCCACTCCTCTCCCGCTCCCCCCTCCCCCACTACCGCCCTTCCACGTACCTCCTCGGAATCCTCGCGTTCAAACCCGTCAGGATCTCGTAGGAAATGGTTCCAGCCCGTTCCGCCAGTTCGGCGACGGTGATGCGTTCGCCGCCTTGCTCGCCGATCAGCACGGCCTCGTCGCCGTTGTAGGCCTCGCCCCCGGGCCCGAGGTCAACCATCATTTGGTCCATGCACACCGCCCCAACCTGCGGGCGGCGCCGGCCGCTGAGCAGGACTTCGGCCCGGTTACTGAGGGCGCGCGGATAGCCGTCGCCGTAGCCCACCGGCAGGGTGACCACGCGCGTGTCGTGAGGCGCGCGCCAGAGGTGGCCGTAGCTGACCCCGTTTCCCGCCTTGACCACCTTGAAATACACCACCTTGGTCGCGAGCGTCATCACGGGCTCGAGTCCGGGCGCGTCCAGCGAAGCCGCCATGCCCGGAGCGGGCGCGACCCCGTACAGGGCGATGCCGGGACGCACCATGTCGAGGCGCGCCTCGGGAAAGCGCAGCGCCCCCGCGGAGTTCGCGATGTGACGCAGCGGAGGCGGCAAGGAGCGCTTCTCGAAGAAGCGCGCGCACTCCAGGAAGCGCTCGAGCTGCAGGCGCGTGAACGAGGGGTCCTCCTCGTCGGCGCGGGCGAAATGGGAGAAGACGCCGACGACGTCGCACCATTTCAGCGAAAGCACCCTCTCGAGCAGCGCGCCCGCCGAGTAATGATGCACGCCCAGGCGCTCCATGCCGGTGTCGATCTTGAGGTGAACGCGCGCGCGGCGCCGGAGCGCCGCGGCGGCCGCCTCGATTTGCTCGAGCTTCGACACCGAGGAGGCCGTCACCTCGAGGTCGTGCTCGATGTAAAGCCTCGCCTGATCCGCCAACAGGCCGCCAAAGACGAGGATCGGCGCCTTCACGCCTGCCTTGCGCAGGATGACGCCCTCCTCGACGTAGGCGCAGCCGAGGAAGTCCGCGCCCGCCGCCTCGAGCGCAAGGGCGCAGCGCTCCAATCCGTGCCCGTAGGCGTTGGCCTTGACCACGGTCATCACCCTCGACGGCGCAACGTGGGCGCGCAGCCGTTCGAAGTTGCGCTTGAGCCGCCCCAAGTCCACGGTCATCACCGCAGGGCGCGTGGCGAGCAGGCTGACGTTGGGATTCTGGGATTCCATGGGGGATTCTGGCGCGGAATATAGTCCCTCGGGGATTCTTCGGGGTCGATTCGATGTTGGGGATGGGGAGTGGGTTGTGGGTAGTGGGTTGTGATGGACAGGTAACGGGTAGCAGGTAACGGGAAGGCGCCTGGGCGCTGGTCGCGGTTGCCCGTTCCCCCCTGCCGCCTCTCCTCCCGCCTTCCCGCCTTCCCGCCTTCCCGCC
>CBFGVC010000030.1:0-15977 GCA_965652255.1 uncultured Fibrobacteria bacterium
GGATCGAGCAGCACCGGGAACGGATAGGCGCGCGCCCGGGCGAACGAGCGCACGCGCGCGGCGGTCTGCGGCTGGTCCACCGAGACGGCGACCACGGTGAAGCCCCGCGGCCCAAGCCGCTCCTGCAAGTCCCGGAAGGCCTCGAGCTCCGTCAGGCAGGGAACGCACCAGGTAGCCCAGAAGTTGAGGAGCACCACGTCACCGCGTCGCGACGCGAGCTCGAAAGGCTTGCCGTCGATGTCGGACAGGCTGAAGGCGGGAGCGGGGGATCGGGAAAAAGCCGGAGTCGTCAGGGCGAAGACGGCGCCCAGACAAGTGGCCAGCCGCGTGATTGAGGGCCGCGTCATGGGGCGGAATGTAGCCGAAGAAGGTGAATCGTGGTTCGTGAATCGTGGGTCGGTCGAAAAACCCCGCAATCCACGATCCACGATTCACGAACCACGATTCAGGAGACCGCTCCCATCCACCCGGGGAAAACGGCTTCCGGGGGCAAGCGTCGCCGAATCCCGGACCCTGCGTTCCGCCCTACCCCGCCCCGCCTCCGACCCTCTCGACCTCGGAATCGGCGAGCATCGCGGCCGCGTAGTCGCGGTTCAGGCGCGCGATATGCTCCACGGAAATCTCCTTGGGGCAGGCCGCCTCGCATTCGTTGCGGTTCGAGCAGTTGCCGAAGCCCAGCTCGTCCATCTTCGCCACCATACGCGCCGCGCGGCGGGCGCGCTCGGGCTGCCCCTGCGGCAGGTGCCCGAGGTGCGAGGCCTTGGCGGCGACGAAGAGCATGGCCGAGGCGTTGGGGCAGGCCGCGACGCAGGCGCCGCAGCCGATGCACGCCGCCGCGTCCATGGCCGCGTCGGCGTCGGGCTTGGGAACCGGCAGCGCGTTCGCGTCGGGAGCGCTGCCGGTCTTGGCGGTGATGAAGCCTCCCGAGGCGATGATCGCGTCGAAGGCCGAGCGATCGACCACGAGATCCTTCACGATCGGGAAGGCCTTGGCGCGCCACGGTTCCACCGTGATCGTTTGCCCGTCGCGAAAGCGGCGCATGTAGAGCTGGCAGGCGGTCACGCCCTTGTCCTCGCCGTGCGGGAGCCCGTTGATCACGAGCGAGCAGGTGCCGCAAATGCCCTCGCGGCAGTCGCTCTCGAAAGCCACCGGCTCCTTGCCCTCGCGCAGCATGTCGTTGTTGACCTCGTCGAGCATCTCGAGGAAGGACATGTCGGGCGAGACGTTCTTCGCCTCGACATTCACGAAAGCGCCCTTGGCGCCGGATCCCGACTGTTTCCAGAGTCGAAGCTTGAGGTTCACTTGTAGCTCCGTTGCGTCAAATGGACGTTTTCGAACGTCAGGGGTTCTTTATGCCGCGTCGCTTGCAGCGCGGCGCCCTCGCCCACTCCCTTGAATTCCCAGGCCGCGACGTGGCAGAAATTCTCGTCGTCGCGCAGGGCCTCGTTCTCGGGCGTTTGCGACTCCTCGCGGAAGTGGCCGCCGCAAGACTCCCGCCGCTCCAGCGCATCGAGAGCGAGCAGTTCCCCGAACTCCAGGAAGTCGGCAACGCGTCCCGCCTCCTCCAGCGCCATGTTGTAGTCGGCCCCGCTGCCGGTCACCGAAACCCCGCGCCAGAACTCCTCACGGATTTTGGGGATCTCCTCGAGGGCGAACTTCAGGCCCGACTCGTTGCGCGCCATGCCGCAATGGTCCCAAAGCACCTTTCCGAGGCGCTTGTGGAATTCGGCTGCGGGCGTGCCGCCCTTGACCGAAAGCAGCTTGTCGAGGCGCGCCTTCACGGCGCTTTCGGCGTCGGCGAAGGCCGCGGCGTCGGTGGAGACCTTCGGCAGGGCGTTCGAGGCCAGGTAATGGCCGAGCGTCTGCGAGATGACGAAATAGCCGTCGGCCAGACCCTGCATGAGCGCGCTGGCCCCGAGGCGGTTGGCGCCGTGGTCGGAGAAGTTGGCCTCGCCGAGGACATGCAGGCCGGGCACCGTGCTCATCAGGTTGTAGTCGACCCAGAGCCCGCCCATCGTGTAGTGGATGGCCGGATAGATGCGCATGGGCACGCGGTACGGGTTCTCGTCGGTGATCTTCTCGTACATGTGGAAAAGGTTGCCGTACTTCTCGCGGATCTTCGTCTCGCCCAGGCGCTTCACGGCGTCGGCGAAGTCGAGGTACACCGAAAGCCCGGTCTCCCCCACGCCGAGGCCCTCGTCGCACATCTGCTTGGCATTGCGCGAGGCCACGTCGCGCGGCACGAGGTTCCCGAAGCTGGGATACTTCTCCTCGAGGAAGTAGCGGCGGTCGGCCTCCGGGATCTGGTCCGGGGGGCGCTTGTCGCCGGCCTTTCGCGGCACCCACACGCGCCCGTCGTTGCGCAGGCTCTCCGACATGAGGGTGAGCTTGCTCTGGTGGTCGCCGGCGACCGGCACGCAGGTCGGATGGATTTGCGTATAGCAGGGGTTGGCGAAGGCGGCGCCGCGCTTGTGCGCGCGCCATGCCGCCGTGACGTTCGACCCGGCGGCGTTGGTGGAGAGGTAAAAGGCGCGGCCGTAGCCTCCCGTGGCGAGGATCACCGCGTCGGCGGCGTGCCGCTCGAGCGCGCCGGTGACGAGGTCGCGCACGATGATTCCGCGCGCCGCGCCGTCGACGACGACGAGGTCGAGCATTTCCTTGCGGACATGAAGCTTGACCTGCCCCGTTCCCACCTGTCGCATCATCGTCTGGTAGGCGCCCAGCAGGAGCTGCTGGCCCGTCTGGCCGCGCGCGTAAAAAGTGCGCGACACCTGCGCGCCGCCGAAGGACCGGTTGTCGAGCAGGCCGCCGTACTCGCGGGCGAAGGGCACACCCAGCGCCGCGCAATGGTCGATGATCTGCGTGCTGATCTCCGCGAGGCGGTGCACGTTGGCCTCGCGGGCGCGGAAGTCGCCGCCCTTGACCGTGTCGTAGAAAAGGCGGCGCACGCTGTCGCCGTCGCCCTGGTAATCCTTGGCGGCGTTGATGCCGCCTTGCGCCGCGATGCTGTGCGCGCGGCGCGGGCTGTCGTGAAACGTGAAGGCGTGCACGTCGTAACCCAGCTCGCCAAGGCTCGCCGCCGCCGAGGCTCCGGCCAGTCCGGTGCCCACTACGATCACCTTGTGCTTGCGCTTGTTGGCCGGGTTGACCAGCTTCATGTGGAAGCGATGGTCGGTCCATTTTTTCTCGATGGGCCCCGCCGGAATTTTCGCGTCGAGGATCATGCGAGACCCCTTCCTTGAAGGTGCGCCCAGACCGCCAGGGCCGCGAAGCCGCCGCAGATGACGATCGCATAGCCCAGGGACGCGACATGAAGCGTCCGGTTGTAGCGGGGATGATTGAGGCCGAGGCTTTGCAGGCTGCTGCGGACCCCGTGGGCAAGGTGCACGAAAATCAGGGCGAAGCTGAGCAGGTAAAAGGCCGTGAACCACGGGCTGGCGAAGGAGCGCATCACCTCGGCGTAAAGGTCGAAGCGCGCGGCCTCTCCCTGCGGAGCGATGGGCGCCTCGGCGCCCACGCCGAAACGGAAATGAGGCACGTGCACCAGCACGAACAACAGGATCCAGCTTCCCGTCACGGCCATCCAGCCGCGATACCAGGCGTTTCCTCCCGTCGACGCCGTCGACGCCTTCGACGCCTTCACCGCGTAGCGCTCGGGCCGCGCCGAGCGGTTCTCCGCCGAGAGCTTGAAGCCCAGGTAAAGATGGATGAGGAAGGCGGCCAGCAAGGTGAACTCGATGGGGATCACGATCTTGCCCAGCGTGCTGAGCATGAGGTGGGCATAGCCGTTGAAGTATTCGGATCCCGAAAGCAGGCCCAGGTTGCCGATGAGGTGGATGAGCAAAAAGCCGTACAGGTAAATGCCGGTCAGGCCCATGACCTGCTTGCGCCCGACGGAGGAGCGCGCGTACCGGACGATGGGATGCATGCGATCAGATCTCCGATTCGGGAACGTCGGCGTCGTAATCGACGCCCGCGATGTTGAAGCCGAACAGGCGGAGGAAATCCTCGCGATACCCGTTGCCGTCCGACCACTCGGCGAGGTTCTCCGTGGTGATCATGGGCCACAGGCGCTTGACCTCGGCCTGCACGTCCTCGCGCATCTCCCAGTCGTCCACGCGGATGCGGCCCTCGGAGTCGGTCGGCACCGCGCCGCCCGTGTAGAGCCGCTCGCGGAACAGGCGATCCATCTGCTCGATGCAACCTTCCTGGAGGCTTTTCTCCTTCATCACCTTGTAGAGGATGCTGATGTAGAGGGGCATGAAGGGAATCGCCGAGCTGGCCTGGGTCACCAGCGCCTTGTTCACCGAGACATAGGCCTCGCCGCCGAGCGGCTTCAGCTTGTCCATGAGCCTTCCGGCGGTTTTCTCGAGGTGATCCTTCGCCGCGCCGATGGTGCCGTTGCGGTACACCGCCTGCGTGACCTCGGGGCCGATGTACGAGTAGGCCAAAACCTTCGCGCCCGGCGCGAGCAACCCTTCCTTCATCAGGAGGTCGGTCCACATCTCCCAGTCCTCGCCGCCCATCACCTGGACGGTGTGCTCCACTTCCTCCGGCGTGGCCGGATCCAGCGTCACCTCGCTCACCACGCCGGTGTTGAAGTCGAGGGTCTTGTTGGTGTAGGGGGCGCCTATCGGCTTCAACGTGGATCGGTACTGGATCCCGGTCACCGGGTGCGTGCGGCGGGGCGCCGCGAGCGAATAGACGAAGAGATCGACGGGGCCGAGCTCGTTCTTGAGAAGCGCGACGACCTCGGCCTTCATCTCGCTGGAGAAGGCGTCGCCGTTGAGGGTCTTGGAGTAGAGGCCCGCGCGGTGGGCCGCCGCGTCGAACGCCGCGTTCTGGTACCAGCCCGGCGAGGCCGTGCGGCCGCGCTCGGAGGGCCGCTCGAAGCCCACGCCCAGCGTGCCGGCGCCGCTGCCGAAGGCGGCGGCGATGCGCGAGGCAAGACCATAACCCGTGGAGCATCCGAGGATCAGGGCCTTCTTCGGCCCCCCGGCGACGGGTCCGCCCTTTTGGACATGGCGGATCTGCTCCTCCACCGAGGCGCGGCAACCGACGGGGTGGGCGGTGGTGCAGAGGAACCCACGGATTTTCGGCTCGATGATCATGCGCTTCCTTCCAAGATGCTTCCCCGGGCGAAGGCCTTTCGCCGGGAGGCCGCCGACCTTTCCCTAGAGGCGAAAGCCGACGCGAAACCGCGGTAAAAATTAGCTCTTCGCCCGCCGGAAGGACAGGGCGGGGAGACTATCTTTCGCGGCGTCCATCCGATACCGGCGAAGGCCCGCGCGGAAAGGTTCCGCCGTCGGGAACCGCCGGCGCCACGCGGGAGCCCCTTGCATGAAATTCGAGGTCCACAAGCCGGTGTTCCTGGACGCGTTGCAAATGGCCTGCAACGCCATCCCCAGCAAGACGACCCTGCAGATCCTCTACAACCTGCTCTTCAGCCTCAAGGGAAACGAGCTGGAGATCCGGGCCACGGACCTCGACATGACCATCGTGCTCAAGCTCGAGGTCGAGGGGCATGCGGACGGCTCCATCGTGGTCAACGCCCGGAAGCTGCTGGAGGTGGTCAAGGAACTTCCCGATCTTCCCGTGCTCGTTTCGGTGGACGACTACCTCTTCACCGTGCGGTCCGAATCGGGTTTCCAGGGCAACCTCACCGGGTACGACGCCTCCGAATACCCCTCCCTGCCCGACATCGGCCAAGGCAAGAACTTCAAGGTTCCCCTGAAGGACCTGCGTTTCCTCGCGGAGAAAACCTCCTTCGCCGTCTCCTCCGACTTCAGCCGCATGGCCCTCACGGGCGTGTACTGCGAAGGCCGCGGAGGACGCTTCGAGATGGTGGCCACCGACGGCCACCGCTTCGGCAAGGCCTGGATCCCCATGAAGGGCGTCGAACTCAAGCCCGGCGTGATCCTTCCCCCCAAGACCCTGGCCCAGGCCCTGCGCATGGCCGAGGATCCCGAGCAGGAGATCGAGGTCGGCATCGGCGCCTCGCAGGCCCGGTTCTCCACCCCGACCGTCACCATCTTGACCAAGCTCATCGACGGCCCCTACCCCAACTACGAGAACGTGGTGCCGAAGGAATTCGCCCGCACCATGCGCTGCAACCGCGAGGAACTGATGTCGGTCCTGCGCCGCGTCTCGACCCTCGCCAACGCGAAGACCCGCCTCGTGGTGTTCAACTTCCGCGACAAGTCGCTCCAGCTCTCGGCCCGCAATGCCGACCTGGGCGGCGACTCCGAGGAATCCATCTCCGTCCAGTATTCCGGCGAGCCGGTGGAGGTGGGCGTGAACGCGGGTTACCTGCTCGAGGAGTTGCGGCTGACTCAGAGCGAGGAGATCGCCCTCAAGTTCAACACCCCGCTGGGCGCCATCGTCGTGGAGCCCGTCGCCGAGGATCCAGGGCACTTTTTCATTGTGATGCCGCTGCGGATCGTGAAGGAACCCGGTTGAAGCCGCCGAAGTCCCGGCCGGCACGGATCGCGCTGGCGGGAGCATTTCTGGTCGCAGCTGCGGCCGCGTTCGCCCAGCCGATGCCCTCCGCGGTCGCGCCCACGGTCTCATTCCACGAGAAAATGCCGCCCACCGAGGCGGGGGCCCGCCTCATCCAGGCTTTCATCGCCGGGGATGCTCCCGGGAAAATCGCACCCTACTTCGAGGAGGAGGTCCACCCGAAGCTGACGCCGGAAACCATAGACGGCTTCCGCTCGGAGATCTCCTGGGCCTCCGACGTGCTCGGCGACGCGATGGCGCTCTTCGCCTCGGGCTCCCGTCCCCTTCCCTCGGGCGGAAACGAATATTACCGTGAATACCGTTTCGCTTTCGAAAACGACCAAAAGCATCCCGTCCTGCTGGTGCAGGTCACCTACGGCGACTCCCTCACAAACAAGGCCTCCGGCGTCTTCGTAAAAAACTTCGTGGCCGACGGTCGGGAACGCAAGATCGGCGAGGGGCGGGCGTGGCAGGTGGACGGACGAAAGGTGGACGTCCACTCGCTGGCCCTGATCGAGTTCGAGCCGGGATTCCTGCTCGCCGTCAAGGTCGAAGACACCGACACGGCCTCGATCGAGACCCGCGAGGCGGCCCTCCCCTTCTCGGCGCCCATCGCGCGCGAGGCCGTCGCGCGCGGCTGGCTCGACTCCGCGCGGGCGGCCATGGGGACGAGACCCAAGCCCCTGCTCGACGAGGTCGGCGTGCTCTTCATGCGCGTCGATCCCCGGCTGGGCTACACGCACTTCCGTCATACCGTGACGCCGGAGGAATATGCTCCCGCGGCGAAGAAGGCAGAGGGCGCGAAGGCTCCGGCCGGAAAACAGGCGGAAACGAAGAAGGGGAAGTAAGGGGGATTCTTCGAGGGGATTTCTTCGGTGCGGCGAGTGGCGAGTGGCCGGTGGGTAGTGGCTGGTGGGTAGTGGAGGGTTGGGCGGAAATCCACCCGGTGTGCCCGCGGAGAAACCGCCGCCAACCCGGGAGGGTTCGCCACCGAATCGGCCCCTACGCCCCTACTCCGCCCCGTACTTCTCCCGGTATTCCCGCATCCGGCCGATGAGCGAGGCGTCCTTCGCGACATACTCCGCTCCCTCGGGCGTCTCCAGGAAGGCGATCAGGTCGAGCACGCTGACGATGGCCGCGGTCTTCAGGCCGAAGTCCTCGCGGATGGCGCGAAGCGCCGGACGGTCATCCGCCCCTTTTTCCATGCGATCCACGGAAACCACGAGGCCCACGGCCTTCGCCTTGCCTCCCGCCTCGATCAACGGCAGCGACTCCCGCACCGAGGTTCCGGCGGTGGTGACGTCCTCGATCAGCAGCACGCGACAGGGTTTCCCCGGAACGAACCCCGAATAATCGTCGCCCACCAGAGTGCCCCCCTCCCCATGGTCCTTGGCTTCCTTGCGGTTGAAGGTGACGGTGACGTCGATCCCGTGCCCGCGCTGCAGCGCGATGGACGCGGCCACCGCCAGCGGAATGCCCTTGTAGGCGGGGCCGAACAGGTTGTCGAAGCCGGGCCCGAATTCCCTGGAGATGGCCTCCGCGTAGAACTCGCCCAGCTTCGCCAGGTGCGAGCCGGTGCGGTAGGCGCCGGTGTTGATGAAGTAGGGAGTCTTGCGTCCGCTCTTGGTGGTGAAGTCGCCGAAGCGCAACGCGCCGGCGGAGAGCATGAAGCGAATGAAGGAGGACTGCGCGGGGGTCATGGGGCGGAAGATACCACTTTAGGGGAATTCTTCCCGATTTTCCAGCAGGATCATCGCATCCCCCGTGAACAACTCCTGCCGCGAGAGCGTTGAGAACCCGGCTTGCTTCGCGAGCGCATCGAATCCGGGCAGATGCTCCGACTTCACCTCGATGAACAGGTGGCGGGAGGCCTTGAGCGTTTCCGGGGCGCCGCGCAGAAGCGCCATCTCATGGCCCTCCACGTCCACCTTGAACAGGTCGATCGCGGCGAGGACGCGTTCCGCGCGCCAGGCATCGAGCGTCTTGCACTCGACGGGAACCGTTCCCGCGTCGGAGATGGTGCTGAGCACCGAGTAGCCGCGCGGGGCCTCCATGTGCACCGTGCCCGCGCGGTCCGAGAGCGCGAGCATGTGGGCCTCGCACAAGCCATCGAGGCCGTTGGCGGAGAGATTTCGTCGAAGGCGCGCGAAGGTGTCGGGGTTGGGCTCGAACACATGGATCTTCGCGAAGCGATCCCGGCCGTACTTGTGGACGAGGAACAAGGTGAACAGGCCGATGTTCCCGCCCACGTCGAGCACGATGGCCTCCCTGTCGGGCAACGGCAAGGTCTCGTCCTCGTCGAAGAACACGGTCTTGATGTTCCCGAGTTCCCCGGTGAACTCCTTGTAGGAGATCGTAAGTCCCGAGAAGCGCAGCGTGCGCACCTTGGGCGACAGGGGCAGCTTCAGTCCCAACACGAGGGCATGCCGCAGCGTCGACCACAAAAAGACCAGGCGCGAGCGCCAGCCGTCGAAACGGCCGAGGTTGGCGGTGAGGCCGATGCCGACCTTGAAGGCGTTGGAGTAGAAGCCGGACATGGCCGGGGAAAGTAAAAAACGGGGGATTGCTGCGGTCGGCCCTTTCGTCGGTTGGGGATTCTTTCGACATCGATCCGCTGGAGGGTTCGGGATTCTTCGGGAGAAGCTTCGTCGCTACGCGCCTCACCCCCGCCTGCCATGGGCAGGCGTCCCCTCTCCATCCAACGCTGTGCGTGGATGGAGAGGGGGAAAACATTCTTCGCCCTCGGCCAACAACGGATCGATCGGGTTCGGACTCTTCGGAGGCTATCCATGGAGGGTCCGGGGGGAACATAGGGCAGGCGCCTTCGTATCTTCGTTCCGTGCTCTCGGAAACCGCCGCAACGCATGGAGAAAGCTCGCCATGAACGCTTCCGAATGGGTCGAGGCCGAAAACTTTCCCACCCCGATCGATGCCCAGGTGGCCAAGGCGCGACTGGAGGCCCACGGCATCGCCGCCGCGGTCTTTGACGCGGAGTTGGCGAACAGTTGGGTGTACACCAACGCCCTCGGCGGCGTGCGGCTCATGGTCGCGCCGCAGGACCTCGAAGCCGCCCGGAAAGTCCTTGCGGAAAACGATCCCGTCGAGGCATCGGTGGTCGCGGACGACGAGGTGATCTCGGATGACGCCTCCTTTTGTCCGCGCTGTCACTCGAAGGACGTGGAGATCGAAAGCGCGGGTCGAAGCCCTTCGGGCTGGCTGGGCGGCTTGATGACCGGCCTCTTCGGCCCCCGCCGGATGCTGCGCTGCCGCAATTGCGGCCATGCCTGGTCCGGCTGACGGGAAGCGAACGCTCGCCTCTGTGGGAAATGCTTCGCCGCGACGCGCCTCACCCCCAGCGCCTGTGGCGCTGCCCCCTCTCCATCCAACGCTGCGCGAGGATGGAGAGGGAGGAACGCATTCTTCGTCCTCGGTTTCAAGGAGCGCGTCGCCCGGTAATCCCCTCTCCACCCTGCGCCGAGAAGAAGAGCCTCCCGGTGGAGAGGGGCCGGGGGTGAGGCCCGATCGATACGAACCTACCTTTCCCCTCCCGTGTCCGCACCTCACCTCTCCTCGCTCCTCGACGCCGGGGCCTTCCCCGACTTCGCCGCGCTCGACCCCGCGCCGGGCAGGCCGATGCATGTCGCAGGACTGGCAGGCTCCGCCGTTTCGGCCCTGGTTGCCGCGCAATTCCGCAAGGCGGGCGTCTCGTTCCTGTACCTCGCCGCCGACGCCAAGGACGCCGAAGCGACGGCCGATGATCTCGCCTCGTGGCTGGGCGACGAAAGCGTGCTCCGATTCCCCGGCCTGGACCTCAAGCCCTACGAGTGGCGGTTGCCTTTCGGGCGGGTGCGCGAGGCGCGCCTCGAGGCCTTCGAGGCGCTATACGCCGCCTCCCGCGAAGGCCGCCCGGTGGTGCTCGTGGCCGCCGCGACGGCCTTCCTCGAGCGCTTCCAGAGCCCCCGCGAACTGCACCGCGAGATCGTGACGCTGCGGACGGGCGACGCGCTCGACCCCTCCATGTTCCGCGAAGCCGCGGGAGCGCTCGGCTTCCGCGAGGAACCCGTGGTGCAGGACATCGGCGACTTCAGCGTGCGCGGGGAAATCCTCGACGTCTATCCCTTCCTCGCCGACAATCCCTTCCGCATCGTGCTCGACGGCGACCGCATCGAATCGATCCGGGAATTCGACATCTTCTCGCAGCGTTCGATCCGCGAGGCCGCGGATGTCTCCCTGCTGCCGCAGGACGAGTGCTGCTACACCGACGAGGAAGTCGCCGCAGGACTGCTGGAACACATCGACGCACTGGGCGGCGAATCCGCCTACGAGGCCGAGCTGCACCGCCTCACCCGCAAGCGCGACCTTGCGGGAATCCATTGGCAGAAGGCGTTCTTCAAGAAGCTCGACCACACCCTGCTCGACTTCCTCGGTCCCGATGCCCGGGTGGTGACGGGCGATTCCGAAGGGCTTGGCCGTTCCGTCGCGAAGGCGTGGGAGGCCTCGCGCGCCGGGCATGCCGCGGCGCGCGAGGCGGGACGGCTCGTCAATCCGCCCGAGAAGCTGCTCCTTGCCCCCGCCGGGCTGCACAAGCTGCTCGACGCGCGGCGGACGATCCACGTCGGGCGCGTGGCCTGGGAAGGCTCCGGCAGCGCGGTCTTCGACGTGGAGCCGCAGCGCCGCGAGGGCGCGGGGCTGGGCGACGCCGAGCCGATGATCCGCGGCCTCGTCGACGAGGGCCTGCGCGTGTGGCTAGCGTGCCCCAATCCCGCCCAGGCCGAGCGCCTGCGCAAGGCCGCGGGGCCTTTCGGCGTCGAGGACGTGCTCGAGGGCTCCCTGGCGGCGGGCTTCGTGGACCGCACGCAGGGCGTGGCCCTGCTGACCGACCACCAGATCTTCAACCGGATGGCGCGTGCCGGCCGACGAAAGCGGAAGTTTCGCGGCGGAGGCGTGGCCATCCCGGACTTCGACGCGCTGCGGCGCGGCGACTTCGTGGTGCACGAGGCCTACGGCATTGGGCGCTTCGCGGGCATACGGCGCATGCGCGTGGGAGGACAGGGGGGCCGCGAGGTCGACTGCATCCTGCTCGACTACCAAGGCAAGGACAAGCTCACCTTGCCGGTCTCCGACCTCGCCAAGCTCGAGAAGTTCTCCGGCGAGGAGGGGCACGTCCCGGTGCTCTCGAAGCTCGGGGGCAAGGCGTGGGAGACCGCGAAGGAAAAGACGCGCAAGTCGATCGTGCTCCTGGTCAAGGAACTCATCGACCTGTATGCGCGGCGCTCCACCGCCAAGGGCTTCGCCTTCCCTCCCGACGGCGACCTTCAACGCGAGTTCGAGGCCGCCTTCGAGTTCGACCTCACCCCCGACCAGGCCCGCGCCGTGGCCGACGTGAAGCGCGACATGGAATCGGATCGCCCCATGGATCGCCTGGTTTGCGGCGACGTCGGCTTCGGCAAGACCGAGGTGGCGCTGCGCGCGGCCTTCAAGGCCGTGGGCGCGGGACGGCAGGTCGCGCTGCTCGCTCCCACCACCATCCTCGCCGCCCAGCACTTCGAGACCCTGTCGGAACGTTTCTCGGGGTGGCCCGCGCGCATCGAGGCCCTGCACCGTTTCCGCTCGCCCGGGGAGCAAAAGGCGGTGCTCGCCGCGCTCGAGCGCGGCGATGTCGACGTGGTGGTGGGCACGCACCGCCTTTTGTCGAAGGACGTGAAGTTCCGCGACCTCGGCCTTGTGGTGGTGGACGAGGAGCAGAAATTCGGCGTGAAGCAGAAGGAGCGCCTCAAGGAAATGCGCGCCGAGGTGGACGTCCTGGCGCTTTCGGCCACGCCCATCCCGCGCACGCTGCACTTCTCGCTGCTGGGCGCGCGCGACCTGTCCATCATCGCCACGCCGCCCCGGAACCGCCTGCCGGTGGAAACACGCGTGGTGTTCTGGGATCCGGAGACCCTGCGCGCGGCGCTGGAGGCGGAGCTGGAGCGCGGCGGCCAGGCCTTCTTCGTGCACAACCGCGTGCGCGACATCGCCGAGGTGGCCGAAAAGGTGCAAGCCCTCGTCCCCCGCGCCCGCGTGGCCGTTGCCCACGGCCAGATGGATGAGAACGCGCTGGAACGGGTGATGTCGGCCTTCGTGCACGGCGAGTACGACATCCTCTGCAGCACCGCCATCGTGGAGTCGGGCATCGATATCCCCAACGCGAACACGCTCGTCGTCCACCGCGCCGACCTCTTCGGCCTGAGCCAGCTCTACCAGCTGCGCGGACGCGTCGGCCGCTCCTCGACCCAGGCGCACTGCCTGCTCGTCGCTCCCGACGCCAACAAGTTCAGCGACGACGCCCGGCGCAAGCTCTATGCGCTGGAAAAGTTCACCGACCTCGGCAGCGGGTTCCAGGTCGCAATGCGCGACCTGGAGATCCGAGGGGCCGGCAACCTGCTCGGCATCGAGCAAAGCGGGCACATCGCCGCCGTGGGCTTCGAGACCTACGTGCGCATGGTGCGGGAGGCCGTGTTGGAGCGGCAGGGACGCGAGCCGCCCCCACCGCCGCTCGCCGCGGAGGTGGAGTTCCCCGCCGACGCCTACCTCCCCGAATCCTACGTCGAGGACGCGCTGCAGCGCACCACGCTGTACCAGCGCATCGCCCGGCTCCCCGACTTCGCCGCCGTGGCGGAAATGGAACTCGAACTGGCGGATCGCTTCGGTCCGACGCCGGAGGCCGCCCGCATGTTGCTCCGCAACGTCGAGGCCCGTCTCGCCTGCGCGACCTTGGGGATCCAGCGCGCCGAGATCCGCGAGGAGGGACTGGTGCTGACCTTTTCACCGGCTCACCTGCCCGGCAAGGAGGTGCTCGGGACGTTGATCTCCGGCCTCGTTCTTCCCGCGCGCTTCCTCTATGGGGACCCCCTGCGGTTGCGGATCGAACTGCCTCGTCGTTCGGGGCCGGAGACCCTCACCGAGGCGGCTGCCGGAGCCCTTCGCGAGATGGCATCGGCCCCCTCCCCCGCCATAACCTGAATTCGCCGGGGCGGAACAGCGATTTGAAACCGATTGTAACCGTTTCCGGCAAAATCCCGATAAGCCCTTGATTTTAGGCCTTCAACGACATTCCCCGGACAGTTATCTCGCCAACACTCCGTTTTTCCCGTGCATGCCGCGACAAAAGGCCCTACATTAGCGATGGTTTCTTGGGTGCCCCCGTTAGTCCGCCCAGGCGGATTAAGCCTCGGAAATGAGATGACGCAACAAACCTTCCTGGCATTCGTTCTGATCGCCGCCGTGTTCCTCGCCGGCGCCGCCATCGGGCAATTGCTGCTGCGCGTGCACCTCGCCCGGCTTGAGCGCATAAACCGTCGGCTCGATCAAAAGCGGCTGGATGCCTTCACGCGGGCCCTCCGAACGCGCGTCGCCACGGAGCGCCAAGGCGACGATCCCGGGTTCGAGCATCGCGTGCGGCATGAGATCGAGGCGATCCTGATGGAGATCGAGAAGAAGTAATCGTCGGGGCATCCTCCGCGGTTAATGGATCCTTGACGACGGCGGCGGGGGCGGGAAGCGAGCGGGTTCGCGACATCCTGCGCTGCTGAAATCCGGATCGCCGTCCATCCTCGCGGCTTCACGGCTTCCCTGTCGAACGTACCCTCCGGCATCGATATTCCTTTGACCTCGAAGATGCCTCCAAGTGGTATCTTCCCCCCATGCTTCCCATCCTTCCCCTGTCCGAAATGCGCGATGTCGAAGCCCGGGCCATCGCATCGGGCCTCACCGAGTACGACCTGATCCTGAGCGCGGGCGAGGCGGTGTCCCAGTCGGTGAAGGCCATGCTCGAGGCTCCCGACGAGGAGGCGTTCGGCGGCCCGGCCTTCCCCCATCTCCCCGAGGAGGAGCCGCACCCGGGCGAACGGTTCGAGCAGCCGAAGCCCCCTGCGGTGGCGTTCGTTTGCGGCTGGGGCCACAACGGGGCCGACGGCCTCGCGGCCGCGTTGCGTTGCGCCGCCGAGGGGCTTGAGGTGGTCGTCTATCACCTCCATTCCGAGCGTTACAGCCCGGAGACGCGCAAGCTGCGCGACCAGCTCGCCGCAGCAGAGGTGCCCGTGCGGGTGATCCGCTCCGCCGCGGATCTCCCCGTGTTCGAGGAGGCCGACCTGGTGGTCGACGCCTTGCTGGGAAGCGGCTTGAACCGCGCCCCCGAGGGACTCCTGGCTTCCCTCATCCATGGCATCAACAGCGGCGGCCGCCCCGTGCTCTCCGTGGATGTTCCCTCGGGCGTCGCCTGCGACGCGGCTGCGATTCCCGGCCCCTCCGTGCGCGCCGACTCGACCCTCTGCCTGGGCGCGCTCAAGCCTTCGGCGCTGTTCTTTCCCGCCCGGGCGGCATACGGCAAGACCGAATACAACCGCATCGCCTTCGACGAAGCGCTCCTGGCCAACCGACCCTCGCGCCTGGCGATGTACACTTGGGATGACGCGCTCGACCAGCTGCCGGTCAAGACGTGGCGCTCGCACAAGTATTCGGCCGGCAAGGTGCTGGTGATCGCCGGCAGCCGGGGCATGCACGGGGCCGCCGCGCTGTGCGCCAACGCCGCCCTCCGCTCCGGCGCGGGGATGGTGCGCGCGGCCATTCCCGCCGCCGCGCATCGCGACGCGGCGGCGCACCTCCTCGAAATCATCGGCGTCCCCGTGGGAGCCGACGAGGCCCGCCATTTCGCCCCGGAGCACGTCCCCGAGCTTGCGCAATGGGTCGAATGGGCCGATTCCATCGTGGTCGGCCCCGGGCTCGGCAAGCATCCCGAGACGCTTGCCTTCCTGGAGGGCCTTCTGCCCTTGCTGCGCGGGCGCCGCGTGGTGGTGGACGGGGACGCGCTGGCGCTCTTCGGCCGGGACAGCGGGCGAACGGAGGGCGACGCGAGGCGCGCGGATCTTGCGGGCTTCGTCCTCACACCGCACGCGGGAGAATATGCGCGCATGGGAGGCCTCTTGGGCGAGGATCCGATGGGGCGGCTGGAGCACGCCCGCGCCTTCGCGCGCGAGCGGGGCGTCTCCCTGGTGCTGAAGGGCTCGACGACGCTGTGCGCGCATCCCGAGGGGGATGTTCGGGTGTCCGCGTCGGGAAATCCCGGGATGGCCACGGCGGGCACCGGTGACGTGCTGGCGGGCCTCTTGGGGCGAATGCTGGCAGCCCAGGCGCCCGCGGAGGCGATGTCGCTCGCCGTTTTCCTGCACGGACGCGCCGGGGAGGCGGCCCGCCGCGACCGCGGCACCTCGGGCATGACCGCCTCCGACCTGATCCTCTATCTTCCCTTGGCCATCAAGGAACTCGAGGACGCCCTCGCGGTCGACGAGGAAGATGACGAGGGGGAGGACGGGTAGGAAAAAGCCCGCCTCCACTGGAGGCGGGCTTTCGTTTTAATGCGGTCGAACGGACTTGAACCGTTACAGGGTTGCCCCCACAAGCACCTCAAGCTTGCGTGTCTACCATTTCACCACGACCGCGAA
>CBFGVC010000031.1:0-15569 GCA_965652255.1 uncultured Fibrobacteria bacterium
TCCAGCAGCTGTTCAAGGGCTACGAGCCGCTCAAGGGCCACATCGAGCAGCGCCCCACCGGGGCGCTCGTCTCCAAGGAGCGCGGCACCTCGGCGGCCTACGCGCTGTGGAAGCTCGAGGAGCGCGGCGTGATGTTCATCGGCGCGGGCACCGACGTGTACCCGGGCATGATCGTGGGCGAGAACAACCGTTCCGACGACCTCGTGATCAACGTGATCAAGGGCAAGCAGCTCACCAACATGCGCACGACCTCGGCCGACGAGGCCACCACGCTCACGCCCCACCGCCAGATGTCGCTCGAGGAGTGCCTCGAGTTCATCAACGACGACGAGTGCGTGGAGTGCACGCCCAAGAGCATGCGCCTGCGGAAGATCATCTTGGACGAGAACCAACGCCGCAGGGCCTGACCGGGAACATGAGGCCGCCTGCCGGCCGAATCACCAACGCCGCAGGGCGTAACGGGAGAAGGGGGGGCTCTTCGGAGTCCATCCTTCCGTCGGGGGATCCTTCGGGGTTCGTTCGCTCGATGGTTCGGGAAAACGAAATAGAACAATGCCGCAATAGAACAAAGGAACACAAGGCCCCCGGCGTTCTTTGTTGCATTGTTCTATTGCTGCATTGCTCTCCCGAACCCTCCGAAGCAAAAGCCTTCGAAGAATCCCGCAGCCGAAGGCATGAGGCCGCTTGTCGGCCGAATCACCCGCCAAGGAAAGCGCCCGAAGAAGTATTTTCCGCCCATGCCCTCCTCCGGCCCCATCCTCGGCCTCGACTTCGGCGAGCGGCGCATCGGCGTCGCCATCTCGGATCGCGACCGCACCATGGCCTCGGGCCTCGCCACGCTTGACCTGCGCAGGCATCCCGACCCCTTCAAGCCCCTGGGAACCTTCATCGCGGAGCGCCGGATCTCGGAGATCGTGGTCGGCTACCCGCTGCGCACCGACGGAGTCGAAAAGCCGGGCGACAAGACGGAAGCCGTGGACGCCTTCGTCGCCGAACTGAAGGCGCGCTTCGGCCTCCCCGTGCACCTGGAGGACGAAGCCTTCACCAGCTCGCTGGCCGAGGACAGCCTGCGCGCAAGGCGAAAGGCCAAGGACAGGCCGCGCGACGCGCGCGGCTTCGCCCGGCAAAAGGCCGAAGTGGACCGCGTGGCGGCCTGCTTCATCCTGCAGGATTGGCTCGATCGGGAAGAAGGTTCGGGTTCGGGGTCGGGAGGCGACTCATGACATCCCCGGCTTTGCATGTCTCACCCTGCGCGTGGTACTGCTTCGAGGTCCAGGGCGCGTGGCGCCTCGACGAGCGCGGAGACCAGACCTTGCTCGCCGCGCCCGACGGCAGCTGCCTGATCGAGATCGTCGCCGCGCGCCGCGCCGACGAAGGCGCGGCGGACGAGGATGCCGTCGCCGGCATCCACGAAGGCTACCTGCGCGACGAAGGCATCCAGGCGGTGAAGACGGCGCTTGCCGAAAATCCCCACGGCGTCTCCGCCTACGTGACGCGCGGCGTGGGCACGGACGAGCGCGAGCACGTGGTTTGCCACGCATGGTGGGGCCGCTATTGCGCCTTCCTCCGTTATCGCGGCCGCCGCGAGCGCACGGAGCCGGATCGCATCCGGGCCTTCTACGAGCTGGTCGACAGCCTGCAGCCGCTGGTATAATCCTCACCCCCGACCCCCGGGGGGTGAGGACTACTGAAACACCCTCAGGTTGTTCCTGAGGAACCCCTGCTGGTCCGCGCCCAGGGTTTTTTGCGTCGAGGAGTTGCACCCGTACGGGTACATGAGGTTTCCCACGTCGGGACATGTGCAAGTGAAGGCGGCGCCCGTCGTGCGCAGGCAATACGGCCGGCCGCCGCGGACGCGGATGATGGCATCGCCGCGCCCGGCAGCGGGTTTTTCGAGCGCCTGGCAAAACTCCGTGGTCGCGAAGCCGTCGTTCCGGTTGCTTTCGTCGTCGTCGTACTCGCGATCCACCAAGGTGGCCGTGGTGTGACGAAGGCCAAGGAAGTGGCCGATCTCATGGGCGGCCGTGACCGCCATGGCAACGGCGCCGCCCCCCCTCACGTTCAGGATGACGCGGCTCTCGGGATCCCCTGAGAGGTCGAAGGCCTCCCGCGGCGCGAAGCCGAGGATGGTGCCCTCCACGTCCCCGGCGCGGATGCTGTCCACCAGGTAAATGTTGATCGCGCCATGGCGGCGTTCTCCCGGGATGTCGATGACGGATTTCGCGAAATCGACCGTGAGCGGCGCGGCCTCGGGCTCCACCACGAGGGTGGAAGTGTCCACCGTGATGCCGTAGGCGGCGAAGACGCTCCGAAGCTCCATGTTGAAATTCCGGGCGTAGAGCGACTTGGCGCTCGCCGAGGAAAGGCCCTGGAGCTGCCGGACCATGAGCAGGCGGACAGCCAGCGTCGTCGAGCCAGCGGTGTCGAGCGCGACCAACCGCACGCCGCTGTCGGCGCGGCTCGCGCGCTCGCCCCCCGCGGTTCGCATGAATGCGATGTAATAGTCCGCCGACGACCGGGTCGGCGACAGGGCGAAGGTCAAGAGGTCCCCTTGGCGCTCGCCGGCAACGGATTGATGCAGCAAGAACCCGGATCCCGTGCGGTGATAGAAATCGAGGCGGTCACCCTCGTCCTGCGCCTTCCTCATCCGAAGCGCATACTCTTCGCCGGGCTGGAGGACGAACACCAGGCCGCGCCCTGCGACGGCCGTGGCGAGGGAATCATTGCGGGCGGGGTCGTTGAGATAGGCGCGGCGCGGGTCCACCCTGTTCCCTCCCCCGCCGCCCATGTCAACCAGGTTGCCGCAACCCGCGATGAAAAGCGCGGACAAGGCGGGCAGCGCGAGCGCCGCGAGCGGAAAGAGACGGGCGCGGAAGCCGCGGGATCCGGTGTTCGTTTTCTTCATCCATCCCTCATTGGCGCATCTCCGCCTTCATCTTTTCACGGATCACCGCGAGTCCCTTGTCGTACCGCCCGTCCCGGAAATCGGGAAACGCCCACGGCGTGGGCGCGAACGCGCCACGCGAATATCCCAAAAGCATGTCGGCCCAAACACCCTCGCCGAGGAAAATCTTGAAGGCCCCCCGCTTCCGCGAGGCCAACACCACCTTGTCCGCGTCCATGTAGCCGGGATCGAGGTTGAACGTACGCCTGCCGTCGCGGGCGAGGGCCTCTTCCAGCGCGCGCATCCGGCGCGCCCAGTCGGGAAGGAATTCCGGAGACGCCGCTCCGCGAAACGAGAGCCACCCGCGCCAAAGCGGGGAGCCCATTTCGGCGGCGTAGTACCCCCCCTCCTCGAAGAGGGTGAAAGGGCCCCGGTAATCGATGGGGGCGAAGTCCCCCTCAAGCGCTGCAAGGAGCGCCCGCGGCCATTCCGGGGCGGGCGAAAGCACGGCGAGTATGCGTTTGCACGCGGGATCAGGCGGAATCACCGGGGGAAAAATACCCTACGGCGTGCCGGGCGCAGGGTCGGGACGGGAGTTCGGGTCTAGGGGAGGAAATGAATCCTCGTTGAACCGGCCCCGCGACAATGAGGGCTAATTCCTGAATTGACAGGGTGTTGTGGCGCGAATCACCGGGAGCCGGCGGACGCGACATCACGGAAAGCCCCTGTTCATCGGGTCGAAAACGTTGTCGCGATCCAAAAACTCCTCGCAGACATGCACGGGATGACTTACATTAATCTCGCCGCAAGGCCGGGATTCGCGTCCCGCCACCCATCAACAAAGGATCCCTTCATGGCAGACAAGAGCCTCACCCAGAGCGAGATCGTGACCCAGCTCTCGAACGCGACCGGCACCACCAAGGTGCAGACCCGCGACTTCTTCGAGAACCTCTCGAAGCTCGCCTACAAGAACGCGAAGAACGGCTTCACCATCCCGGGCATCGGCAAGCTCGTCCTGGTGAACCGCAAGGCGCGCATGGGCCGCAACCCGGCGACGGGCGCGACCATCAAGATCCCCGCCAAGAAGGTCGTGAAGTTCCGCGTGGCCAAGGCCGCGAAGGACGCGATCGCCGGCAAGAAGAAGTAAGCGGACGGACGCCTTGGGCGTCCTCCGGCTCTTCAAGGGACGGGCCCGAAAGGGGACCCGTCCTTTTTTTTGACCCATCTTTTTTCTCGTTCGCCGTGACCGGCGTCACGGCCGCGGTGGCCATGAGGCCACGGGCCGCGTATCATCCCGCGCATGCCCTCCATGCGCGACAAGTTCGAAGACGCCGAAGTCGTCAAGGCCGTCGGGCTCGCGTGGAACGCGGCGCGCGACCACGCGGCCCTGCATCGCGGCCACTGGCTCGCGGCGCCTTGTTTCTGGGCGGCGTTCGCGACCTTCATCCACATGGGCTACGGCATCGCGGGATTCGCGATCCACGCCGGGCTTTGTCTTCCCCGCGCGCTAGCCGGAAAGCTCTGCCTTCTCGCGGCCTTCCCCTTGCTCGCGCTGTGGTTCGCGGCGCGCGAGCCGCACCTGAGCCTGCCCGGCGCCCCGTTCCACCGAAGCTTCGTGGCGGACGGCGCGGCCCTCGTGCGCGAAGGCGTGGTGGCCAATGAACCCGTCCCGTCCGCCATGGGCCACGTCTTCCTCTTCCGCGAGCGCGACGGCGGGCGGCGGCTCTACCGCGCGACGGTGGAAACCCCCTCGCCGCCGCCTCGGGGGGCGACGATCCGGCTGACGGGCATGGCCGCGCCCGAGGCGCCGCCGCCGAATCCCGGCCAGCTCGACATGCGCCGGGTGCTGCGCGCCCAAGGCGCGGCCGCCTCCTTGAAGGCGACGTCTTGGGACGAACTCCATCCGCCGCCCGCGTGGGCGCGCGCGCTGTCGACGGCCCGCGAAGCCCTTCGGACAAGCCTGGCCCGCAACGTCCCCCCCGCCGCGCTTCCCCTTCCGGAAGCCGCGTTGCTGAACATCACCGAAAATGTCCCCGAATCGACGCGCGACTCCTTCCTCCGCAGCGGCATGCAGCACGTGCTGGCCATCAGCGGCCAGCACATCGGAATCCTCATCGCATTCCTGCTGGCCTTCAGCCGCTGCGTGCGCCTGCCGCGCAAGGCGGCCTTCACGGTCGCCGCGCTGATGACCGCCGCCTACATCCCGCTGGTGGGCGCGCCCGTCAGCGTGGTGCGCTCGGGCATCACCTTCGCCTGCCTGCTCCCGGCGGTCTTGATGGAGCGGCGAACGGCCGGCCTGCACGCGCTCTGCCTCACCGCGGCGATCGACCTGCTGTTCGATCCGCACAACATCCTGAACCTCGGCTTCCAGCTCTCGTACGCCGCCACCTCGGCGCTCGTCGTGGGCACGGGCCCCCTGCAGCGCGCCGCGGTGAAGATCTGCGGCGGGTTCGGCGTTCGCGGCGCATGGCCCGTGGGGACGGCGCAGATGATCCTCCTCAGCGCGCTGATCGCCCTGTTCACCTACCCCGTCCTGGCCGCGTCGACGCATGCGACCACGCCTTGGGGAATCCTCGGAAACCTCGCGGCCGCGCCCGTCGGCGCCGCCATGCTGGTGGGAGGGCTGTTCGTCTGGTCGTTCGACTTCATGCTGCCGGCGCCGTTGAACCGGGCGGCGGCCTGGGCGGGAGCGGTGACGGGCGCCTGCGCCCTCGCGCTCGAAGGTTGCGTCTCGCTGCTGGCCTCGCTGCCCGGGGCCTTGCGCCCCATCGCCGATGCCCCGAACGCATGGCTCGCCCTGCTGGCGGGGGGAAGCGCGATCATCGCCGCCCTTTTGCGGCGGGACCGATTCCGGGCCGCCTTGTTGTGCGCGGGGGGCCTCGTCGTCCTCGAGGCCAACCGGCCGACCTTCACGCGGGCGATCTCCGGCGAAGCCCGCGTCGCCTTCCTCGCGGTGGGGCACGGCGACGCGGCCGTGCTGGAGCTTCCGGGCGCCGTGATCCTTGTCGACGCGGGCGATTCACCGCGCATCGCCCGCAACGTCATCGCCCCCTACCTGCGTCATCGCGGCATCGCGCGCCTCGACCTCGTCATGATCTCGCACGCGCACCTCGATCACTTCGGCGGGCTAGGCGCGCTGATGGACCTCGTGCCGGTGGGGCGGGTGCTCGCGCCCCCGGATCCGGAGGCGCCGTCCGCCTCGTGGAGATGCCTGCGCGAGAAGGTCCGCCGGGCGGGCGTGCCATGGTTGGCCGGGGCTCGGGGCGACCTCGCCTACGCGGGAAATGGCGGGGAACTCCGCGTTCTCGGCCCCGACGAAACGCTGGCGGAGCACGCCGAGGAGAACGACCGGTCCCTGGTGGCCCTGCTCCTCGCCGGGAGGACGAAGGTGCTGTTCACGGGGGACATCGAGCCGGCCGGGCAGCGAGCGCTCGCTGCGACCTGGCCGCTGTGGCGAGAGGCATGGCTCAAGGCCCCGCATCACGGCAGCGACCGCACCACCCTTCCCTGTTATCCCGATGCCGCGGCGGCGCCGCGGGCAGTCATCTCGTGCGGGAGGAGGCGAGGCTTTCCCGGCGCCCGCACGATGGAAGCCCTGCGCCGCGCCGGCACCGAAACCGCCATCACCTCACGCCACGGCGCGGTCACCTGGATTTTGGGCGCGCGTGGAGCGCGCGAGATCCGTCACCTCGACCCGAACTAAATTTGGAGGCGCCCGCCATGCATGAACCCCACGAACTTTTCCCCGGCGCCAGCACCGAGCGCCTGAGGCGCGTGTTCGAGCGCACCGAGGTGAAGCGCGCTCCCTTGGTGGGCATCGTGCGAGGCTATCACACCTTGCCCTTTACCTTGGTGGGCCCTGACGACGGGCATGAAGGAAACCCGGAGACCGATGAAGGCGGGGGGCTCGCGCGTGGAAGCGTCCTGTTGAAGGGGAAGATCTCCGTGAGCCCGAAGCTGATCGTGCCGGTCTCATCCGACGGCGAAAGCTTCGGCGAGGCCTTCCCCGAGGAGGAGCCGTACATGGACCGCGGCCTTCGGGCCCGCGTGTTCGCCTTCGCCGTGGGCAAGGGCCGCAACCTGCGCGTGCGCAACGAGCATCTTTCGGTGGAAACCTTCGCGGATTCCGACGCGCTCCTGCTCGGGCGCGTCCTCGACGAGATGGACAGAGGCGAGGTGATCGACCGGGCGGTGATCTGGTGCCCGGAGCCGAGGTTTTACCCGGTGAGCCTGGAGAAGTTCATACTGTCGGTGCTGGAGCGGGAGTTCCGGTAGATTCCGTGCGATTTTACGACGAACGTTCGAAAATCCCGAACGGATTCTTTCCGGAATCGACACCCCGAAACCACCCCCCGCGGTAAGTTGGCGGCATGGCCGCCACGCCCCGACCCTCGGTGTTCCGCTACCTCGATGCCCGGAAGTTCCTGGCCGACGCCTGCGCCGCCGAAAAGGCCAACAATCCCCGGTTCTCGCACCGGTACGTCGCCCGCGCCATGGGAGCGTCCTCTTCCGGCTTCCTGCGCGACGTCCTCGACGGCCGCATGCGCATCGGAACCGAGCGCGCGGCGAAATTCGCGGAGCTGTTGCGCCTTTCCCGCTCGGAGGCGAATTACTTCGAAAATCTCGTGCTCTACTCGCAGGCGGAATCCCTCGCCGAGAAGGAGCGCCTCCTGGCGAAGATGGCGGGGAGCGGAAGCGCCCGCGGTCATGCCGTGCTGGAGGCGTTTCAACTGGAATACTTCAGCAGCTGGCGTTATGCCGCCATTCGCGAGTTGCTCGCCCTCGGCGAATTCCGCGACGCGGAGGGCGACCACAAACGGCTGGCCTCCCTGCTCTCGCCGCCCATCGCGCCCGATGAGGCGCGCGAGGCGGTGCGGCTGCTGCTGAAGCTCAAGCTCGTGCGCAAGGACGCCCAGGGCCGCCTGGTCCGGACGGACAAGGTGATCCGTTCCGGCGCCGACAAGGATCCCGCGAGCATCCGACCGGCATTGCGGGACAACCTTCGCCTCGCCTTGCGCGCGCTCGAGGAGATCCCCCCGTCGGAGCGTCCTTTTTCCTACCTCACCCTCAGCGTGTCCGGGGACACCTTGTCGAGGATTCGCGAAAGGCTGGCGGAACTGCGCGGAGAGTTGCTCGAGATGGCCGCCGCGGACGACGAGGCAGACCGGTTGCTGCAGGTCAACTTCCAGGTGTTTCCCCTCTCGGAGACGATCGCGCGCGCACCGCTGGCAAAAAAGGGAGCGTCATGACCCACCGCATTCAGGCGGTCGCCCTGCTTGGCGCCCTTGCCTTTTCCGCCTGCGATTTCGCCCCGATTCACACGGGAGGCGGGACGGAGGGCGTCGGCCTTTCCGGAACCTTGCTGCTGCCCGACGGCTCTCCCGCAGCCGGAGAGAAGGTCCTGGCCTTCGCGGCCGAGATCCCCGGGACGGGGCTGGCGCGCGCGGCGGCGACGGGCGCCACCCCCGTCGCCCTCGACTCCGCGGTGACCGACTCGCGCGGAAGGTTCCGGTTCACCCGGCTGGATCCCGGCACCTACAACCTTGCCCCCCTCGTGGAGCCGGGTGACTCGGCGCTGGGGTGGTTCCGGACCGGAGTGGCTTACCCGGGCGGCCGGATGCGGCTCGAAAAAGACACGCTGCGGGGGATCGGAAGCGTGTTGCTGCAAGTCTTGGAAGGGAACCGGGTGCTCCCCGGCGCCACGTGCTTCGTGGCGGCCAGCCCTTACAGCGCGACCACGGACGAACAAGGCGCATGTCTGGTCAGGGGACTTCCCCCTGGAAATTATCGCATCTCGGTGACCTACCCCGGCTATGACGTGGCGCAAAGCAACGAAGTGGCCTTCGTGGAATCGGGGCTGAACTCGAACTGCGGCGCCGTGGATATCACCTCCCCGCCTGATTCGCTTTCGGATTGAAGGTCCCCGGAAGGATCCCGACCTCGCGATGGCCCGGCATCGACCGTTTTGCGGATTTTCGGGCCGGTTTCTCCGGAATGGCTGAAGCCCGACGATCTTCAAACGTTTGATACTTTCAAACGATTTCCTCGGCTTGGACCGGGACGCCGCCGCCGCGGAGTCCTAAACTAGAGGACGAGGAACCCATGGTCAGAACGCAATCCATCCCCGAGGTCTCCGTGTTCCGCTTCCTGGATGCGCGCGAGTTCCTCCGCCAGGCCTACGACGCCGAGAAGAAGCGCAACCGCAACTTCTCCCACCGCTTCATCGCCAAGGCGATGAACGCGGGGTCGTCGAGCTTCTTCAAGGACGTGTTGTGCGGCCGCGCCCCGCTCAGCTCCGCCCGCGCCGCCAAATTCGCCAAGCTGTTCCACCTTTCGCCGAAGGAAGCCGAGCACTTCGAGAACCTGGTGCGCTTCACCCAGGCGTCAACCAAGGAGGAAAAGGAGCTGTACCTCCGCCGCCTCGGCGGCGGTTCCGCGGCCGCGGGCCGGAAGGCCATCCTCGAGGCGTCGCAGCGCGAGTACCTGCGGAAGTGGCATTATGCCGCGATCCGCGAATTGCTGGACATCCACGACTTTCGGGGCGATTATGAGGCGCTTGCCAAGGCGCTCGATCCCGCCATCACTTCCGCCGAGGCGCGCGAGGCGGTGGAATTGCTCCTGAGGCTGGGGCTGATCCGCAAGGACGCGCAAGGGCGATACGAGAAAGTCGGAGAAGTCGTCGCCACGCGCGAGGGAGGAGACCCCGAGGCGGCCAAGCCCGGCCTGAAGGCGGCGCTGGAGCTGGCTCGCCGATCCCTGGACGAACACCCGGCAGCGGCGCGCCCCTTCTCCTATCTGACCCTGAATGTTTCCGAGCGCGCCTTCTCCGAGATCCGTGCGCGCATCCGCGCATTCCGGGGCGAAATCCTCGAGCTCGTGGCGGCCGACGACGAAGTCGACCGCCTCTATCAATTGAACCTGCAGTTCTTTCCTCTTTCCCTTCCCGCCAAGCGGAGGAAATCATGAAGCACCCAAAGCATCCTCTTTTCGCCGCGATGCTCGCCGCGGCGGCCCTGCTGGCCACCGGCGGTTGCAACCTCGGCGAACCCATCCGCACGTCGGGTCCCACTGAGGTGGAAGGCCTGACGGGAACCTTGGTGGCCCCTAACGGATCTCCCGCGGCCGGAGCCTGGGTGAAGGTGTACGCGGCCCCGGCGACGGGCCTGGCGAAGGGCGCCGTCGGCACGGTTTCCACCGCGACCTTCGGCCCGGCGGTGGATTCCATCCAGACCAATGCGAGCGGGTCATTCAGCCTGAAAGGACTCGGCGACGGCACCTACAACGTCGCGGCCTTCGGGCAGCGGAACGACACGACGCTGGCGCTTTTCCTGCGCGGAGTCATCGTGGTGGGCGACACCGACCTGGGGGTGGACACGCTGCGGGTATCGGGAGACCTCCTCGTTCGCCTGAGCGCCGGAGGAAACCCGCTGGCGGGGGCGTTGTGCTTCGTCGCGGCCAGCCCGTGGTCTGCGGTGAGCGACGCGCAGGGCGACTGCAAGCTCCTGGGCGTTCCCCCGGGTGAATTCCGGATTTCCGTATCGTACTCCGGGGATATCGTGATCGACGTGGGAGACATCACGATGTCATCGGGCGGCTCCGACAGCGTTTCGGTGCCGTTGCCCCCGGCCGGAGCGCCCCAGGCTCCCGTGCAGTTGTTCCCCGGGCCCAATGACTTCAACGTCACCCTCATACCCAACATGTCGTGGAACCGAATCCACAACGCCGGTTCATACACGCTGCTGCTCTCCACCGACTCGAGCTTCTCCACCGGCGTCCTGACCTACGAGGTGCCCCAACCGGCCCTGATGGACACCCTCCCGCTGGACACTCTCGTTTGGAAGCAGACAGATTCCCTGCAGCAGGGCACGACCTACTACTGGAAAGTGCGCGCCTCAAACTCCGCCGGTTCAAGCCTCTATTCGCCCATCCGCCGTTTCACGACGCGCCTGATCAACCCGCCCCCCACCGTGCCCGTTCCCTTCATACCTGTCCACGGGGCCACCGGGGTCTCGACAACTCCCACGCTGGTCTGGAACGCGGTTCCCGGCGCGATAGCCTACCACGTGCAGTTGAGCACCGACTCGGCGTTCCTGACGGGCGTGTGGATCAGCGACTCCACTTCGACGCCCGACACCTCCCACGTCGTCGCATCGCTGGCCCAAGGCGCCACTTACTTCTGGCGCGTGCGGGCCCTGTCGCCGGCGCCGGGAGGGTGGTCGAACACGCGACACTTCACGACCGGGGGGATCCTTCTCAGCCCCGCCCAAGTTCTGCCCGCGCCGGGGGCGACCGTCTATTATGGCAACGTGCTCATCAGGTGGAGGGCCGTCTCCGACGCCGCGAAATATCGCCTGCAAGTCGCGGAGGATTCCGCATTCACGACCCTTGCGCTGGACACATCCTCGACGGATACCTCGGTGGTCACCGGCTTTCCCCCTCCAGGTACCACCTACTACTGGCGGGTACGCTCCGAGAACGGGAGCGGGCAAGGATCGTATTCGGTGACGCGCAAGTTCAGCACCACAACCACACACCCCGATAGCATGCTCGGCATGCCTACCCTGCTGATACCGTCATACGGTGATACAAACGTCGCCAGGCCCGCGACTCTGAGTTGGGAGGCCCTCCAGGGAGCGACCGGCTACCAAGTCCAGGTCGCCACGGATTCAGCCTTCACTTCCGGCCTTCAGCATGACACGCTGGTCACGGGCACGTCCACCACCGTTCAATTGTCCTCGGGAACGTGGTACTTCTGGAGAGTGCGGGGAACGGCGAACGGCCAGGCACCCCCTTGGGCCGCATGGAGCGTGTTCAGAACCACGCCCTGAAGGCACGCTCGTATCCGAAAAGTCGGAGTGAGGGGAAGAGAGGGAAAGGCGGGGGCAACCCCGCCTTTTTTACTGGCGCTTTCTCCGGCCGAAAGATCGGCCTAAACCGTCTTCATCAACACCCGCGAGTTGCGGGTGGGGCTCCAGGCCTTGCGCCGGTCGGCGGGCAGGGCCGTCACCGGCGCTTCCTTGAAGCCCTTGCGCAGGAAAAAGTCCGAGGTCTGGGTCGTGAGCAAAAAGACCTTCCGGATTCCGGCCTTGCGGCCTTTTTGCACCAGGTAATCGACGATCTTCCCGCCCGTCCCCCGGCCGGCGTAGGCCGGGTCCACCACGAGGGCCAACAGCTCGGCCGCCCCCCCGCCGATGGGCTTGAGCGCCGCGCAGCCGTGCAGCACGTCGTCGATCTTGTAGACCGTGTAATGCTCCAGGTCGCGGCCGATGTCCTCGGCGGTGCGCTGCACCAGCACGCCCTCGTCCACATAGGGCTGCATCACCCGCAGGATCTCGGGAATGTCGGTCGCCTCGGCCGGATGGATATGGTCGTAAGCGTCGAGGTAGAACATGGTGCCCTGCCCCGCGCTGCTGAAGATCTCCTGCAGCAGGATGCCGTCGCGCATGCCCGAGACAACGTGCACGCGCTCCACCCCGCCGGCGAGCGCTTCCATCGACCGCTGGATCAGCTCGCGCGAGGCGGGCTTGAGCGCGCCGGGGAAATCGCGCAGCAGCGCCTCGCCCTCCTTGCGGTCGAGGTTCGAGAACAGCCCGGTGCGGATCTCGTCGGGATCCGCGAAACGGCAATCGGGCACGACGGGAATACCCGCCGTTTCGCCCACGAAGAACAGCTTGGTCGCCTTGAGCGCCACGGCCACGGCCACGGCGAGCTCGGCGCTGTTCAGGTTATAGTCCTGCCCCACCGCGTTCCAGCCGATGTTCGAGACGATGGGGATGAGCCCGTCGTCCATCATGCCGCGCATGAGCGCGGCGTCCACCTTCTCGACCCGGCCGGTGTGGCGATAGTCCACCCCGCCCCGCACCCCCACGGCGCGGGCCCGCACCCAGTTGCCCACCACGCCGTGCGCCTCGTTCTCCGAGAGCACCGAGAGCAGGGCGTTGGCGATGGTCGAAGCCCCCAGCTTCACCAGGGGCATGGCTTCCGCGGAGGTGACGCGCACGCCGTTCACGGCGCGCGTCTTCACCGCGTACTTGGCCAGCACGGCATCGATGGAGGTCTTGGCGCCGGGCACCAGCACCACGCGGATGCCCGTCTCGTGGAGCAGCACGATGTCGCGCACCAGGAGCGGGAACAGCGGCCGCTTCAGCAGCGCGTCGTCGATCTTGATGACGAAGGTCTGCCCCTGGTAGCGCCGCAGGTAGCCGAACAGCTCCCGGATGGCGCGCACGCTTTCGTCGGCGTTGCGCACGGGCCTCGCCGGGCGCGGGGTCGCGGCGAACTTGGGGGTCCCGTTGCCCGCGACCGGTTTTCCGGGGGACTTCGCCTCCTTGGCGCCTTTCGATCCCTTGGCGACGCTCCGGATCCTGGCGGTCTTTTTCATGCCGAACTCCCTGCCGACTTCAACGATTCCCGGGGGTGGGATATTTCGCCCGCGACGTAGCGAAGGAAGGCCTCGTGGTAGTCGAGGATGGGACCCAGGCCCCCCTGTCCCGGTTTTTGCAGCTCCTCCTCCCAGGACGCAAACGCCCCAAGGGAGTATTGGGACGCATCCGGCGCGAGCCCCAGTTCGTCGGGGTGGAAGAAGGTCGTCCGGATTTCACCGCCCGGAAGCACTTCCCACACCTCCGTTTCCTTGTGCAGGACGAGATCGGGGGTACCGTGGTTCCCCAGCACGATCTTCGCCGCCATGCCCCGCCGGGCGAGGTGGTCGGACATGCGCTCGGCGTAATGCCGGTGCGAGATTCCCAAAATCAAGGGCTTGTCGGGCCAGGGGTTCAGGAGCTTCTCCGCCGTGTGCAGGCAGGAGCGAAACCCCAGTTCCCCCCGCAGCCGGGCGAGCTTGTCGAGGTCGGGGACGAGTTCGTCGGTGGAAACCTCCGGGGGCGAACCGCCCATCCAGGCCCGGGCCAGCGCCCGGGTTTTTTGCCACGAGTCGCGATTGCCCGTCAGCACGGGCTCGCTCCTCACCACGCCCACGGGCATGCCCCCGGCGGAAAGCCGCGAGGCGGCCAGCAGCGAGGCGTACCCCCCCTTGCGGGGGGTGTCGGAGGCCAGGTTGAGGACGAACCCGCCGGCCGCCAAGGGCGGAAGCCCCCGGGGTTCCCGCGAAAGGAAGCAGTCCATGAGGCCGTCCAACTCATCGGCCGACAGCTCCTTGATCCGGAGGGCCTGCAGGAAGGCCCCCGCCTGGGATTCGGCGAACCCGCCCTCCAGCAGGAGGGCGAACGCCTCCCGCGCCTCGGCCCGCTCCAGCGACTTGAGCAAGGTCTTGCCCTTGCCCACCTTGCGGACGTAAACCGCGGGATCCGCCGGGCCGGGAAGTTTTCCGATGCTTTGCTCTTGCGTTGCCATGAGTTGTAACTTAAAACTAATCCAATCCCGGACACCCCATGAGCACCGCCACTCCTCCCAACGGAACCTTCCAGCGCGCCGCCTTCCTCATCTTCCTGGCGATCGTCAGCGTGGGGTTCATCATGATGGTGAACTACTTCCTGCTGACCTTGCTCATGGCGGCGGTGTTCACGGGCCTTTCCTATCGCTTGTACCTGTTCCTTTTGAAGGGGCTTCGCAAGCCCGCGCTGGCGGCGCTGGCCACCCTTGCGCTGCTCGTCCTGGGGGTGGTGCTGCCCATCCTGGCGGTGGTCGCCGCCGCCTACCAGCAGGCCTTCGTCTTCTTCCAGGGCTTCAATTACGACTCCCTGCCGGGCTCGATGGCGGAGCTGATCAACATGCTGCAGCGGACCTTCCCCGGCCTGTTCGAGCGGCTCCGGATCAACCCGCAGGAGATGACCGTCTACGCGAGCGATGCCGGCAAGCAGGCGCTGGAATGGCTGGTTCGCAAGGGCGCCAACTGGTCCATCGGCGCGGCCGGAGGGCTCGTGAACCTCGTGCTGATGCTGTTCATCATGTTCTTCTTCTACCTCGACGGGCCGCGCATCATCGAGCGCATCATCCGCTGGTCTCCCCTGCCCGACGACTACGAGCGCGCCCTTCTCGACCGGTTTCTCGTCGTGGGTCGCGGCACGCTCAAGGGCATCTTCATCATCGGGACCATCCAGGGCATCCTCACCGGCGTCCTTTGCTGGATCGTCGGCGTGGGTTCCCCCTTGTTGCTGGGCGTGCTCACCGTGTTCGCCTCCGTCATCCCGGCCTTCGGGGCCGGGCTGGTGTGGTTTCCCGTGGGAGTGTTCCTGCTCTTCGCCGGAAACATCCCGCAGGCGCTGATCGTGTTCGCCGTGGGGGGCATCGTCATTTCGACCATCGACAACATCCTGCGCCCCATCGTGGTGGGCCGCGACATCAAGATGCACGACGTGATGGTGCTGGTCTCCACCCTGGGAGGCCTCGCGATGTTCGGGCTTCCCGGATTCATCATCGGTCCCATCCTGGCCGCGCTCTTCCTCAGCACGTGGACGATCTTCGAGAAGATGTTCGCCCATGAGCTGGCGCGCAACCGCAGGCACGTGGAGCCGCCGGAGATCTAGGGAAACGCGGTGCGTGGATCGTGAATCGTGAATCGTGGATAGTGTAACGCAGGCTGCCTGATGCCTGTGAACCCTCTTGCCTCTCGATCCACGAACCACGATCCACGAACCACGCCTTGGGCCTTGCCGCCTGATACCTATTTTTCCCTCCATGCGCCTCTTCGCCCTCTCCGACCCGCACCTGTCGTTCGGCGTGCCGG
>CBFGVC010000032.1:0-15454 GCA_965652255.1 uncultured Fibrobacteria bacterium
CGCGCCACGGTAAAGACCGTCACCTTTCATAATCCCGACAATGGCTGGTCGGTGCTCAAGCTCCTGCGCCCCGGCACGGACGCGCCCTTCGCGGCCGTGGGAAACTTTCCTCGCGTGGCTCCCGGCGAGACGCTGGAGATCACCGGCGAGTGGATCCGCCACGCCACCTATGGCGAGCAGTTCCGAGCCGACGCCTGCAAGCCGGTGGCGCCCGAGGGGCGCGCGGCGCTGGAGCGCTACCTCGGCGGAGGCGCGCTCAAGGGCGTGGGCGCGGCGACCGCCAAGCGGCTGGTGGACGCTTTCGGCGAGGCGGTGTTCGACGTGCTCGACGCCGAGCCGCACCGGCTCGACGGCATTCCCGGCCTGCGCGGCAAGCGCAAGGCCGAGCTGTTGCGCGCCTGGGCAGAGGGCCAAGGCGAGCGGGAAGTCCTCTTCTTCCTGCAGGCGCATCAGCTCACGCTGGGATTGAGCCGGCGCCTGGTGCGCCACTACGGCCCGCGCGCGGCGGAGCTCCTCAAGCAGAATCCCTATCGGTTGGCCGACGAGCTTTGGGGCATCGGCTTTTTGAAGGCCGACGAGGTGGCGCGCAAGCTCGGATTTCCCGAGGACGGCTACGAGCGCATCCGCGCGGGCCTGGCCTATGCGCTGTCGCGCGCCGCGGAGTCGGGGCACATGTTCCTGCCCGCGCGCGAGCTGGTGGAGAAGGCCTCGGAGCTTCTGCGCCTGGAGCCCGACACGGTGGTTTATACGCTCGACAACATGGCGGCTACCGACGGCCCGGGCGGGATCGTGCGCGACGCGCGCGGCGACTGCCACCTGCCCTGGCTCCACCGCGCCGAGGAAGGAGTCGCCCGGCGCGCCGCGCTTTTGCGGCTCGGGCTCAAGCCCGTGCCGCCTTCGATGATCGCCGCCGCGACCGCCGCCGCCGAGCGGGCGGCGGGCAAGGATTTCCGCTTCAGCGACGAGCAGCGCGCCGGCATCGCGGCGGCGGTGAACGAAGGACTCTTCCTCCTCACCGGCGGCCCGGGCACGGGCAAGACCACCACCGTCTCGGCGATCCTTGCCGTGCTCGACGCCGCCGGTCTCGAGACGAAGCTGGCCGCGCCCACCGGGCGCGCCGCGCGCCGCATGTCGGAGGTGACAGGCCGCCGCGCCCAAACGATCCACCGGCTGCTGCAATACGATCCCGCCACGCGCGGCTTCGTCCACGACGAGGCGAACCCGCTCGAGTGCGGCGCGCTCGTGGTGGACGAGGTGTCGATGATCGACACGCTGCTGATGTACTCCCTCCTGCGCGCGGTTCGCGCCGGCACGCGCGTGATCCTGGTGGGCGACCCCGACCAGCTGCCCTCGATCGGCGCGGGCAAGGTGCTGGCCGAGTTCATCCGGTCCGGCGCGATCCCGCACTTGCACCTTTCGGCGATCTTCCGGCAGGCGGAGGCCTCGCGCATCGTCACGGGCGCGCACCGCGTGAACCGCGGCGTCGCTCCGGCCTTCGCCGAGGAAGCCGATGGGGGCGACGACTTTCGCCTCGTCGAGCGCGCGGGCCCCGAGGCGATCCTCGACGCGGTGGTGGCGACTGTCACCGAGGAGCTTCCTCGCCTGGGCCTCGACCCCGTCCGCGACGTGCAGGTGCTGACGCCCATGAACCAGGGGCCGCTCGGCACCATCGCGCTCAACGCCGCGCTGCAGGCGCGGCTGAATCCGAAGGGGCCCGCCTTGCAGCATCGCGGACGGATGTTTCGCCCGGGCGACAAGGTGATGCAGCTCAAGAACAACTACGAGAAGGACGTGTTCAACGGCGACATCGGGCGTGTCCGGGGCGTCGACTCGCGCGGTGATGCCGAAAGCGCGCTTGTCGCCGACTTCGACGGAGAGCGGAAGCACTACAAGCCCGACGAGCTCGACCAGCTGGGGCTGGCCTACGCGGCCACCATCCACAAGAGCCAGGGCAGCGAGTTCAAGGCCGTGGTCCTTGCCTTGGCCAAGAGCCACTTCGTGATGTTGCAGCGCAACCTGTTCTACACGGCCATCACGCGGGCGCGCGAGCGGCTGGTGCTGGTGGGCCAGCGCGCGGCGGTGCACCGCTGCGTGGAGCACAACCCGGCGGTGGAGCGGTACACGCGGCTGGCGGAGAGGCTGCGGGAATCCTCACGGCCGGGATCGTGACATGAGGAGACGGAAGGTGGACGGTGGAAGAACGTCACGGCGGCCTGGGGTCCGCGCCGGGCGAGCCTTCGGCCCGTCCGGATGTTCTGTCCTCCACCGCCCGCCTTCGGCCAAGAAGGCCCGACAGGCCGTCCTCGCCCTTCGTCTCCCGCCTCGGTTCACTTTCCCACCATCGCCTTCCGGGTCGCCGTGAAGCTCCCGGCCTTGAGTCGATAGATGTAGAGTCCGCGCGGCAAGCCGGAGGTATTCAGGCTCCGCGCGTGGTCTCCCGCCTGCAGGCTTTCCGAAAGCAAAACGGCCGCGCGCCTGCCGTCGGGCGCGAAGGCCTCGATCGTGACCCGCGCGGGAGCGGCTAGCGTGAATACCGCGCGTCCGCCCGCGTCCAGATGGAACGCCGCTGTCGCGGCGATCGCGGCGGCGGCGCTTTCGCCTTGGGGCGCCGGGCGTCTCGCGAGTCCGCCCGTGCCGCCCACGGATATCTTCATCGAGGCGTCTCCGGCGAGCCTGAACCCCGGCTCCACCGTCACGGCGCCCGTCGCGGCGAAATGCGCGTGAACCCATTGCGAGTCCGCCGAGTTCGGCCCGAGGCTCATGTCGGGGGTCAAGGTCAACGTCGAAGGCACCCCCGTGAAGTTCACGAGCGTCGGCGCGTTGGCGTCGTGCTGGGCGGCGGAGTTGCGATAATAACTCGTCGTGCCGAGGTGGGTGATCGTGTCAACCTGGTAATACTTCACCCTGTTGAGATAGGTCACGGGAGCCCCGCCGGTGGGATGCGAGACATTGCTGGCGGCATGCGTCCACGAACCGTACGGGCTGGAATACGTGCCGGTCCATGCCGTCCCCCCGGACAGGAAGGTTCCGGAATGAAAGAAGGCGATCATTCTCGAAACGCCGCCGTAGACGAAGGGGCCTTCGATCGTATGGCAAAGCTCGCCGCCGGGAGATTGCATGGCCGTGTGGAATCCCGCGACGGCGTAGCCTGCGAGGACGGTCGTTTCGACGGGGGGATCCACGACGGCGAAGCCCGAGGAGGTTTGGCCCAGTGCGTAAGGGATCGGGTCCGGCGAAGGGCCCCCGAGCGTGGCGCCCGAACCGACCACCGTGACGCGATGGCCGTTGCAATGCCCCAGGCCGTGCGCGTGCCCCATGCCGTGGGCCCAATGATGCAGGTCGTCGGGCCGTCTTGCCGAAAACGCCGCGTAACCCCGGGTTTCAGCCAGCGGGAGGGAATCCCCGCAACCTTTCGAGGGACCGCTCGGGTGCACCAGCACGATCACGTCCGCCGCGTATTTCTGCATCAGGTCGACGTATCGACCCATGCCGTTCGACGCGTAGATCAGGTCCTCGAGCGTTTCGCAGCCGGCGAAGGTGTCGGCGTAGGTCTTGTCCCAAACGACTCCCGCGACTTGCGCGCGGGACTGCATCCCGCTGTTTTCGTAGGTCGCGTTCAGGCCTTCGAACAGCGACGCGAGGTGGTTCCTGTGCAGGTTCGAGCCGCCCCCGCCGTACAGGTAGTCCGTGGCGTTCGTGTACACGACGAGGGCCCTCCAGGCGTTGAAGGGGGTGGGCGATTGCGAATGCGCCAGCGCCGCTCCGAGGATGCAGGCGGCGAGGCCGCGGCCCAGGCCGGCCGCGGCATTGCGAAGGCTCGTGGGGTGAAGGGCTGGGCGGCGCACGGGAGCCCTACCTTCCCTTCAGCTCCGCCACTTCGGCCTTGAGGGCGTCGATCTGCGCCTGCTGCTCCTGCACGGCCTTCACAAGGACCGGAATGAGTCCCGTGTAATCGAGGGACTTGTATTCCGTCATCGGCGCGTTCTTTTTGGACTTCCCGTTTTCCTTCGTCGGCGGCGCGGGGGCGTAGGCCGTGCTCACCAGCTCCGGGAGGACCTCCTCCACGTCCTGCGCCAGGAAACCCATGTGCGCGCCCTCGGAGAGGCGCACCTTTCCCTCGTACTCCTTGACCTTCATGTCGTACAGCTTGGGCCGGAGTCGCAGGATCTTGTCGATCCCGTCGGGCAATTCCCGCACGTTCGTCTTGAATTTCTGGTCGGAAAGCTGGTGAAGCGACTGGTAGTAGACCTTGCCCTGGAAGTAGCCGGCGGCGGCGAAGGATCCCCCGCCGGCGTAGCCGTACACTCCGTAATTGTGGGAGCCGGCGCCCCCGCCCGCGTAACCGGTCAACGCCATGGAGTAACTTCCCGAGCCCCCGTAGGCGCTGCTTGTCACCCCGTATGCGCCTCCCCCGTTGCCGACGTTCACGTAACTGTTGAATCCGTTCAGGTAGGAGTGATCGGTCCACGACGTGAGGTTGAGGTCGATGCCGGATGAGTAAGGGGTATGGCTGCTTGCCGAGATCAGGAGCTTGTCGTTGGTTCCCGTGTTCTCGAGCTTCAGCAGGTTGTACTCGGACGAGAGCGATTCCATCACGACGTCCTGCGCGGCGACGGTGATGGCGCCGAGGGCGATCGCCGAAAGACATGCGAGCTTGTTCATGGGTTCCTCTTCTGTGCGGCGTGAGGCAAGTCGAATATATCGCTACAGTATCCCGCGGTGTTCGAATTGTTTCGGAATATTCCAGCCGACCCAAACTCGGCTTAATTCACCAAAAAACGCGAAAAAATTCAAAAAATGCCTTGCGGCGACCTGGGTTTGGCTGGAAGGGACGGGCTGGGGATGTTCCTTGCAGGCGGCGGTTACTGAAAATACAGGCTACAATGGGGGGCCACATCGGCTTACGGGCTTGAGGCTTCGAAGGAAACCCGGCCGACGCGGGAGCGGGATGTTATCGCGACAGGAGAATATGCGCCGTTTCCGTAAGCTTCCCGGACCGCAGCCGAAGGAAGTACGCGCCCTCCGGCAGTGACCGCGCGTCCAATCGACGGGAGTATCGCCCTGCGGCAAGCTCCTCGGAGAACAGCGTGGCGACCCTGCGCCCGTCCGGCGCGAACGCATGCAGCGTAACGAGAGCGGGAGCGGACAACGAGAAGTGGACCGAGAGGTTGGGGCCGAAGCCGAAGTCCTTGGGGGAATGGGTTCCCGGCCGAATCGAGATCACGCCCTTCGAAAGCGTTTCGGCCTGGTCGGGACCTTGGTCGGCGAATGCGCCGACGATGGCAAAGGCCAAAAGGGCGGGAAGGATCTTCAAGCGCTTCATGATGAACTCCTTGGATTGGAATCCCCGGGCGGCGGGCCGCACTCCCGGCCCCGCTTCGGCTCAATGTAACGAAAAGCCGGGAATCGCATTTGGAAAATCGCATCCCCGGGCGGTGGCCGCCTTCCTGCATGAAGTCGCGAAACCGCCCGGATCACTCCTTTCGTACTTCTCCCGCGGCCGAAAGGTTCCCGGCGCGCAAGCGGTAAACGTAAGGCCCGGGGGGCAGCGCGCGCGTGCCGATCCGGATCACATGCCTTCCGGAGGGATAAAACCGTCCGGGGGAAAGGGAAACGGCGCGCCCGCGCATGTCATGAATGGAGAGGGACAGGATCCCGCCGCGGTCGAGGACGAAGCTGACGGCAAGCTCTTCCCGAAATGGATGAGGGTGCGCCGAGGCTCGCAAACCCGGCCGCGGCGCCGCGGGCGCGCGCAGCGCCGCGCTCTCCCGTGAATATTTGAAAACCGTCCGGCCCGCCGCGTATCCCAGCGTATCGGAGAGCATCTGGATGCGGTTCACCGCATCGACGCCGGGCCAGAAGCCGAAGGGAAGCCAGGTCTCGCCGCCGTCCGAGGTCGCGTACGAGGCGTTGCGCGTACCCGCCCAGCCGAGCGCCGGATTCGCGAACCCGAGACCCTGAAGCTCCGAAGGCCCCGTGAACGCGCGTTCGGACCAGGTGAGCCCCGAGTCGACCGACTTGAGCACGATGGCGCTGTTCTTCGAAAGCCTCTCCATCGAGGCGTATGCCGCCCCGCCTCCGGGGAAGGAAAGTTTCCAGATCCAGCTTTCCAGGGAATCGGAATAATAGCGGCGTTTCCAGGTTTCCCCGCCGTCGGCCGTGAAGAGAATAACGCCGCGCAAGCCTTGAAACACCCCGAGACCGGCGCTGTCGAAGCCGCCCGTCACGAAGCCGGACTCAGGAGAAAAGAAGCGGGCCTCGACGAGCGTCGTGGCCCGTTCGCGCATGTCGATCGCGCGCCAAGTGACGCCGCCGTCGGTGGTCTTGATCAGCGGCGAGGCCTCGAAGAACGTGCCCACGCCGTAAACGACGGAACTGTTCACGACCGAGAGCCCGCAGATGCCCGACACGTCGCCCGGCACGGGCGCGGGAGACCACGATTCCCCCCCGTCTGAGGTCTCGAACAAGGGAACGGTCGAATAGACGGTGCCCGCCCAGCCGCGCAGCGAGTCGGCGAAGGCGATGCTGCGAAAGGACGCGTCGGCGTCCTTGTGCACGAGGCGCCAAGTGATCCCGCCGTCGGTGGTTTTGTGGATTTCACCGGAAATGTTGGCCAGCCAGCCGAGCGAAGGCTCGAGGAAGAAAAGGCTTTCATGCCGATCATCGGCGATGGGCGCGCCCGGCAGTGCACGCCAACCGAAGCCCGCTCCCGCCGCCTGGCTTGCCAGGCAAAGCCACGAGATAAAGAACGGGATAACCGCGATGTTCCTCATGGTTGAAAAAACATAAAGCCTCGCTCCGATCGTCGCGACGCGGCAAGTCCGGCCCCGGGGGGGACGACTAGCGCCGCAATGTGTAATCGACGAGCCTGATGCTTCGGCTTCCGACATCGAAGGAAACCCAGCCGACGCGGGAGCAAATCACGGTGCGATGCGCCTCCGCCGCCATGAACTCAAAGGCCACGCAAGGCGCGAACCTTCCCGCAGGTACGGTGACGGAATCAGGCAGGCGAATCGCCGAGATCGCGACCCCCACATCGCCACCGTAGGTCGACTCCCAGCGGACGGTATCCGCGTCCGGCGGAACAAGGTACGACAGTGCCGGGACAAAATCATCGAAACCCGGCTGGCGCGCATATATGCTATCGCCCTGCCTCCAATAGCGCGTGGACAACCATTCGTAACTGCGGGTTCCGCCGGCGGGCGGCGCCAAGGCGAGGTCCCACCAAGCGCCTTGCGGTCCCCCATCGGAGTGAAGGGTGCCCGAATTCCACCCGGTGACGGACAGGGTGAAGGATTCGGCGGAGTCGGCGGAAGCGGCTTCCGCGAACGTCCAGGCGTTCCCCACCGCCATGGGGAAGAATGCTTGGCGGAATTCGATCGGGCCGCATTCCGATTCGGGACATGCCGCTTTGACCGCCTCGGACTCGAGGCATGAGGTGAGCAGCGGCGCCACGATAAATATTGCGAGTTTAGAGGCGGTGGATCGCATGATTCCGTTCAATATTGCAGACCTTTATCGCCATCGGATTAAGATACTCATCCGCTCTTGGAGGCGGCCTGTGCTTACGAATACGGCAAAAGCGCCCCCGATACACGCCTCCATACGCGGGCCAACCCCGAGTACGACGGAAAGCACGCGCCGCCCTGCGCCCTCGTCCTCACAGCCTCGTCATCACGCTTTCGTCATGACGAGGGGCTCTCCCTCCGTGATCACGACCGTGTGCTCGTACTGCGCCACGAAGCCGCCGTCGTCGGCCACGAGCGTCCACCCGTCGCCCTTCTCCACCGCGAACGAGCCGCCCGTCGAGACGAAGGTCTCGATCGCCACCGCCATGCCCTTCGCGAACACCGCCTTCTCGCGCGGGTCGGGCCAGTTGAGGATGTCGGGCTTCTCGTGCAGCTTGAACCCGATGCCGTGGCCGCACAGGTTGCGGATCACCTCGAAGCCCGATGCCCGCGCCTCGCGCTCGATCGCCTCGCCGACCTTGCGCACGGGAACCCCCGCGCGCGCGGCGGAAAGCGCCTTGTCGAGCGCGCGCCGGGAACAGGCGCATAGGGCCAGGAGTTCCGGATCGTCGACCCCGAAGGCCACCGAGAACCCGGTGTCGGCGAAGTACCCCCCCACCTCCGCCGAGACGTCGATGTTGACGAGGTCGCCCTTGCGGATCACGCGGTCGCCGGGGATTCCGTGGGCGGCTTCCTCGTTGACGCTGATGCAGGTGGATCCCGGGAAGCGGTAGAGCTTGGACGGGGCGGAGGTCGCGCCGCGCTCGCGCAAGGCTTGCGCCCCGATGGCGTCGAGCTCGCGGGTGGTCATGCCCTCGCGCAGGGCGCTTTTCATGGTTTCGAGGGTCTCGGCCACCGCACGGCCCGCCCGGCGCAGTCCCTGGAGATCCTTTTGTCCTTGGACGGTCATTTTTTGGCCTGCTTTCGGCAAGGATTGGGCCAGGATCCCGCAACGATCGCGCCGCGACGGGGCCCGCGCGGAAAAAGTTGGGTTCCGGCGGGTTCAACCACGCTTCAAAATAGCGTTTTTCGTATAATGGAGTCCCTTTTTGGGAAACGGCGCTGGGAAAGCCCCGCGCCTCACGCGTTCAACGATTGGGGACTTCTGCCGGCCCGGCCGGATCGAAGAGCGGCTTTGCGTTTCTTGCGTTCACTCCGTATCCGCGTTTCCACGTCGGGAGCGTTGCCGCGCGCGCCCGTTCGGAAGCGCGCCGTCGCGCCCTTGCTCCTCCTGATGCTCGGCGCGGCCGCGGCCCTCGCGCAGCCCGAATACCTCGCCGTGCCGCCGGCGGCACGGCCGCTGGATTCCGTCTCCTCGCCGCTCGGCCTGCTTCCCATCAAGGGCTCGAGCCTCCAGCGCGCCTACAACGTCAACCTGGAGACCGGTCAGGTCGAGATCGTGGAGTACGTGAAGTTCGAGGAGGATTCGGTCGCGCTGTGGTCGGCGTACCCCGCCATCAACGTCTACGCCGAGGATGCGCGCGACATGCTGCTCTCGCGCCGCTGGCTGCTCGAGTTCGCGGGCCAGGAGGAGTCCGGAGTCGCGCGGCCCTTCGGCACCTTCGTGTTCGACCTGCCGTTCCGCATTCCCGACTGGGCGCGGCGCATCGGCGTCGACAAGCCCAAGCTGACCATCAACGGTTCCTACAAGCTCGTGGTTGAAGGCCGCCGCGAAAGCGGCACGGGCGTGCCCTACACGAGCAGCTGGTTTCCCTCGCTCACGCTGGACCAGCAGCCCGCCTTCGTGGTGAAGGGCACCATCGGCCGGCTGATCACGGTGGAGATCAACAGCGAGGAGGGGCTCAGCGACAACACCAAGGACCAGATGAAGATCAGCTACCGGGGGGAGAACGACGAGCTCGAGGACGACATCATCCAGGAGATCGAGGCGGGCAACACCTCGCTCACGCTCACGGGCACGAACCTCACGGGCTACACCGAGCAGCATCGGGGCCTCTTCGGCATCAAGGCGCGCCTCCGGTTCGGGAACCTCGAGGTCACCGGCATCGCGTCGCAGGAGGGCGGGGCGCAGGAGCGGCAGAAGCTGGGGACGAGCACGGAGGCCCGCGAGTTCCCCATCGAAGACAAGGAGGCCGACTTCCACCGCCACTTCTGGCTGTCGCTGGCCGACCGCGAGGCCTACGGGAACCCGGCGAACTGGACCGGCGGAACGGCCGCCTACATCCAGGGCGGCCGCAACCGCCAGCCCGTGGAGGTGTTCCGCCTGATCGCGGCGGGCGAGCCGACGATCAACACCGACTCGGCGCAGGCCTGCGCCTACACCGGCGCCTCGCCGCCGCAGCCCTCGGTGTGCATCATCGGCCGTTGGGTGGCGCTCGAGGCCTCCGAGTTCACCTACGACGAGGAGCTCCGCCTTTTGACCGTGCCCGGGGGGCACCGCGACATGACGCTGGCCGTGCGCTGGCAGGGCGACCCCTACCAGCAGCTCTCCGGCGAGGTGGTGCGCAGCCGCTCCAACAAGGTGCTGATCCACTCGCCGAGCTACCAGGACCATCCCGACCTCGATCCTCTGATGTGGCGCAACGTCTATTCGATCGGCCGCGTCTCGGCGGCCGATCGGGACAACTTCCGCCTGACGGTGGTGGACAACGACGGCCGCGACCGCGCGCCGGGAGACACGATCTCCTACGTGCGCCGGCTCGGGCTCGAGAGGACGGACCAGGTGGGCCGCCTCAACATCGACAACCCGTACATTTTCAAGCTGGAGCAGGGCTACCTGATCCTGCCCTGCCTCACCAACGGCGTGCGCACCTCCGACCCCGCGACGAACGGCGACCCGGCCAACTGCCTCACGCCCATGAAGCGCGTGCGGCCGGAGATCTCCATCTACGAGAACACCATCGAGGAGGTGCGAAGCGGCCCCTCGGTGGCGCGCTTCATCGTGTTCGGGCGCCAGCGCCGGAGCAGCTTCGACGTGCGCGAGAACAGCTTCGCGGCGGGCGGCACGCAATGCTACGACATCAACCGCGGCACCGAGCGCATCGTGCTCAACGGCTCCACGGTGCTTCGCCGCGGGCTCGACTACGAGGTGGTGTACGAGACGGGCCAGATCACCCTCGTCTCGGCGCGCGCGCGCGACCCCAACGCCGAGCTCGACATCAGCTACGAGTGCGACCCGCCCTTCCAGATCCAGGACAAGGTCCTTCTGGGCACGCGCATGGAGTACAAGCTCGACAACCTCTCGGAGCAGAGCCTCATCGGCGCGACCGTGCTCTACAAGAGCCAGACCACCACCGAGAACCAGCCCGAGCTGGGCTTCGAGCCCTTCAGCCACGTGCTCATGGGCGTGAACGCGAAGCTGGCCGGATCCCCGGCGTGGATGACCCGCTTCGCCAACCTGTTTCCCTTCGTGCGCACCGAGGCGCGCTCGCGCGCCGACTTCGAGTTCGAGGTGGCCCACAGCCTCTACAACCCCAACACCCGCGGAAGCGCGTACATCGACAACTTCGAGTACAGCCAGAGCGCCTCCTCGCTCCCGATGCACATCTACAGCTGGACCAAGGCCTCGCCGCCGCTTTTCGGGGACGACGGCCGCCTCGACGAGACGCTCGACTACCGGCACCAGGGCCAGCTCACCTGGCACAGCAGCTACACCGAGCAGTACTCCCAGATCTACGGCAACACCGGGAGCAGCTATACCAACAGCCGCGAGCAGCCGATCCTGAAGCTGCAGTTCCAGCCCAACGACAACCTCGCGGGAAACTCGTGGGGAGGCATCATGCGCGCCTTTCCGCAGGGGCTCGCGAACCACAGCCGCAAGCGCACGCTCGAGGTCGTGGTGCAGGGGCGCGAGGGAACGCTGCACGTGGACCTGGGCCGCCTCTCGGAGGACATCTCGATCCCGGGCATCAACAACGGCGAGCCGGACGGCCGGCTGCAATCGGAGGTGGACGAGCGCTCGGGCGACTTCGTGAACCGCGACGACGCGGGCCTGGACGGCGTCAAGAGCCTCGCCGGCGAGATCGGGGTGCGCTGGGAATGCAAGCCCTTCTGCTACGCCGTGCCGGTGCCCCCCGAGTCCTTCGACCGCGGCCTCGACGACTGGTGCGAGCCGGTCTCGGGCGCCACCGAGCAGCCCGCATGCGTGAACGGCACCGAGGGCAACAACCAGGGGACCGGCGGCGTGGCCTACGACACCGAGGACATCAACCGCAACGGCGTGCTCGACACGCTGAACCGGTACCTGCGCTATTCCATGCCCCTAGACTCGGCCTGCACGGCGCGCTTCCACTGCGAGGAGCTGCGGGGCGGCTGGCGAAAGTACCGCATCCCCCTCTACGGCGGCGGCGTGCGCATCGATCCCAGCAACACCGAGACCGAGCAAAGCCTCCTGGCCAACGGCCAGTTCATCCGCCTGTGGTTCGGCAACCTGCCCCCGCGCATCTCGCGCAGCTCGGTGCAGCTGGCGCGCGTGAACATCGAAGGCAACACGTGGGAGGAGGGCGGCCGCAACACCGCCTTCGAGATCGACCAGAACCGCTTCGGCAGCGGCGACCTCGGCGATTCGATCTACATCGGGGTGCCCCCCGCCGTGCGCGACAGCAACACGCTGCGCGTGGGGGTGATCAACCGGCAGGAGGAGCGGGGCTACGTGCAGTCGCCCAACACCCCGCGCGAGCGCGACTCGCGCACCGGCGACTACCTGCCCGAGCGCGCCCTGGTGCTGCGGTACGAGAACCTGCACCCCGGCGAGGTGGTGCACGCCACGCGCGTGCTCTCCTCCGACAAGAAGGACTTCACCCGCTACGACCGCCTCAGCCTGGAGGTGCACGGGGATTCGACCTGGGCCGGCGGCCTGAACCCGGACCAGGGCCGGGTGAGCTTCGGGCTCAGGCTGGGCCGCGACCAGGGCAACCGCGACTCGAAGGATTATTACGAGATCCGCCTGCACCTGGACACCACCGCCGAGCTCGATCCCGAGCACCGCCAGTTGTGGCGGCGGAATTCGTTCACCGTCCGGCTCTCCGACCTCACCGGGCTCAAGAACGACCCCCTCTATCGCGCCTTCACCGGGCGCACGGTGGAGCGCAAGCTGCCTCACCCCGGGGGCGGGGATTCGCTGACGATCTCGGTTTCGGGAAACCCGAACCTGGGCGCCATCGACTGGATGCGGCTGGTGATCTACGTGGACTCGGGGGCCACGGCCCGGCAGACGGGCGAGATCTGGGTCAACGACCTGCGCCTGGAGGGCGTGGACAAATCGGGGGGCACGGCCATCCGCGCCCAGATGCAGCTCGACTTCGCCGACCTCATCAACGTCTCTGGCAACCTGCAGTACACCAACGGAAACTTCGCGACCATGAGCGAGGTCAAGCCCACCCCCGCCGAGGCCGTGAGCCGCGTCGACTACAACACCAACTTCTCGCTGTTCGCCAACAAGTTCTTTCCCGACGAGTGGGGCGTGAAGCTGCCCATCACGCTCCAGTACCGCGGCGCGCTCGACCGGCCCTTCGTGCGCCCGTTTTCCGACATGCGCCTCGAGGGGACGGGGCTCCTCGACGTGACCCGCGACCTGCTCGAGGGCAAGCTCTCGTCGGTGCACAGCCCCGAGGACAGCCTGCGCGACATCGACGAGCGCTACGCGCGCGTCTACCAGACCGCCTCCTTCGAGCAGCGCTTCTCGGTGAGCTACACCAAGGAGATGCGGTCGGAAAGCTTCTTCACGCGCGCGCTGCTGGAGCGACCCGCGGTGGAATACCGGCAGGCGCTCAGCGACCGCACCGACTACTACCGCGACGCCGAGACGCGCGACTACAAGTTCCGCCTCGCCTACAACCTCTCGCCCAAGAAGGCGCCCCTGTGGCGGCCGCTCGAGGGGACCAAGGACAACAAGTACGTCCCCGGCTTCCTCTCGGCCCTGGAGTTCGGGCCGCTGCCGGAGAGGGTCCAGCTCGTCGTGGCCGACTACTCCTTCGTGCGCGACGAGACGGTGACCAAGCCGCGCGACGAGTTCGAGACCGTGCAGAACCTGCCCGCCCAGTACACGGTGGACCTTTCGCACGGCGTCGACATCGGCTGGCGGCTCTTCCAGTTCCTCAACTTCGGCTACCGCATCGACGTGAACCGCGACTACAACGAGGAGCGCGAATGCTTCGGCCGCGAGGCGTTCTTCTCTGGGTCGTGCGGCTCGCCGCTGGCCTCGAACCTCATCCTCGCCTTCGACGACGCCGGCTTCGGCTCGGGCGGCTACAGCCTCCCGGGCGGGACCTTCGTCGACACCACGCGCCTGGGCGACCGCTACGGCATCCTCGCCCGCGAGCGCAACCGCACGCAGAGCTTCAACGCCGACTTCAACGCCAACCCCCTCACGTGGCTCACCACCGGCGCATCGTTCAACTCGGGCTACCGCCACACCTTCAACAACACGCAGGAGGGCACCTTCGGCAGCCCGCTCAAGCCCGCCCACTTCGCCGCCAGCGCCGACCACGAGGTCCGGCTCACCTCGGGAACCGACCTCTCGCGCCTGCTCGAGTCGGCAGGCAGGGTCAAGCCTGTCGCGGGCGCGACGCAGGCCGCGCGCCGCGTGCTCGACGACTGGCGCCTGCGCCCCTTCGACCTCACCTACACCGTCTCGAACCGCTACAACAACGAGGCCTTCACCTACGATTACCTGCGCAAGAAGGGCGTGGACTACGGCAGCCTGCTCGCCTACCAGTTCGGGTTCGTGTACGGCCCCTCGAACCTGGGAAGCATCTTCGACGGCGTGCCGCGCGCGGGATTCTTCGACTATCTCTCCGAGCCCGACACCGTGCTGGGCCAGACGACGATGAACCACGTGGTCAACCGGTCGGTGGATTTGCAGAACGGGTTCACCGTTCCGGGCGCGCGCCTCGACATCACCGCGGGCCTCAAGTACACCAAGCAGTACACGCTGTTCCGCGCGATCCAGGCGTCCGACACCTTGGTGGTCTGGCCGGAGGTGAGCGTGGCGGGCAGCTTCGCCGACTTCGCCTCGCGCGTGCCGTACCTGCGCGACCAGCTGCGCTCGCTCACCGCCTCCACCAACTACAACTACCGCGAGGAGTCGCGCTTCAGCCTCTTCTCGACCTCCGCCGACGTGGACCGCTTCATCCACCGCTTCGCGCCGCTGGCGCGCTTCACGGCCGTCACCAACCAGGACGTGCGCATCGAGCTTTCGTTCAACGCGGCGCAGGAGACCGAGCTGCAGTACGGCAAGGCCGGCGGGGTGCCCTCGCCGTACCGCTTCTACGGCGGCGACACCCTGGCCTTCGCCTACGCTCGCGACCCGGCGCGGGTAGGCACCAAACGCACGCAGGCGGTGGGGGTGGAGCCGGTGATCTCATGGGAGGTGGAGACGCAGAAGGGCGTGCAGTTCTGGCGCTACTACGTGCGGCTCAAGAACAACCTGCGCCTGTCGCTGAACGGCTCGGCCAACTACATCCGCACCGAAGTGGAGCAGAACGACACGAAGTACCGCGAGCAGGACAAGATCAACACCTCCATCCGCCCCGAGGCGACCTACAACTTCACCAACAACGTGGACGCGAAGTTCTGGGCGCTGTACGCCTGGCAGAAGGAGTTCCACACCGAGGACAACGAGTACATCCACGAGGTGGCGCTGCACGGCGAGTTCACGATGCGTTTCTAGGGAACGCGGGATTGGGGGATCCTTCGACGTCGAAGGGTTTCCGGGGGAGTCTTCGCGGGCCGACGCTTTCGTGAAGTGGATCGTGATTCGTGGATCGTGGATCGCCAACACGGGGAGTTCACGATTCGCTCATGCGCGCCGAAGCTGCGGGGTTTCTTCCCCAGCGCCAGGGAAAGGCGTAATACGCCCGTAGTGGAATTTTCAAGAATTTTCGCCGGTTGCGCTTTCAACGTATTTCAAACACTTCATCCTGTCGTGGAATTCGATTAAAATCGAAAGTTGCTAACGGCTCACAAAAAGATCGCTTGACAAAGCG
>CBFGVC010000033.1:0-15055 GCA_965652255.1 uncultured Fibrobacteria bacterium
GGAAGGACGGGACGGCCCGGGCCGCCGTCGCCCACGCGCAGCGTGCGCGGGCCGCGCGGTTCCACCTGCGAGGCGGGCGACGAGACGTTGATCCACAGCACCGGCTTGCCGTAATAGCCCGCCATGTGTCCCAGGAAATTGTCAGTGGCGACGACGCCCGCCGACTCCCGCACGCTCTCCGCCACGGACTCGATCGGGCCGGAGACGATCCCGACGCGGCCACGCCGCTTCGCGACGAAGCTTCGGAACCCAGCGTCACCGTCGGGAGCCTCGAGGATGGCGAAAGGAATCCCCCCCGCCTCCATGCGTTTCATGAATTCGTCCCAATGCCCCAGCGGCCAGTTCTTTTCCGCCTTGCGTGTCCAGATGGAGAGGAGCCAGGGGGGATTGTTCCCCGGCGGTTCTTCGTTGGCGGGTGGCGGGTGGCGGGTGACGGGAGAAGGCCCAAGGAAGCGCGGAACCGGCATGGGGGCAATGCCAGTTGCCTCTCCCCTCCCGACTCCCGACTCCCGACTCCCGACAATCCCCGCATTCCCCCGAAGAAACTCCTCCGCCACCGCCATGTCCTTGTCCGCCTGGTGGATGGCGCCGCGCGGAAGCTCGAATGTCTCGTCGAAAAAGACTCCGTAGGAACGCCGGAAGGAAACGATGCGGGAAATCCCGGCCACGCGCATCCAGAACGCGGTGCGGGGGTCGGCGTCGAGGTCGAGGACTTCCGCCGCGGGAAGCCTCCTCAGCTTCCATGCCGAGCGCCAGGTGCGCAGGAAGGCGGCCGGGGTCTTGCGGGTGAAGAAGGCGTTGTCGAACGGAACGGGATCGAGCCCCTCGTTCCGCAAAAGCTTCACGCAGTCGGGGCGGCACAGCACGCGCAGGGGGCCGGCTGCCGAGAGGCGCTTCAAGGCGGGAAGGGCCATGAACAGGTCGCCGATCATGTAGGCGGAGAAAACAAGCAAGGGAGCACCGGGTGCGCGTCGGCGGCGAAGGGGCGCCGACAGGAGAACGAGAAAGGGCGCGGCGCAAAGAACCAGCAGGCCGGGCAGGCGTTTGCGGCGAAGATTGAGGTTGGGTCCGGAGGGATCCTGCATGGCGGAAAAGAAGGTAGGCGATTCCCGATATGTGCGGTAGGGCCGTACGATTTGTAATTCATGGGGCCGTGTCCCCGCCGAAATCCATCCCCCCGAGCCCGGATGCCCCGGAAATCCTGATCGCGATCCTCACCGACCTCTCGGTGGATCATCGCTGCTGGAAGTGGGCGATGTCGCTGCGCGACGCCGGATACAGGCCGGTGATCTGTTGCGACCGCCCCCTGCATCCGTTGGGCACGGCCTGGGACGGCTTCGACGTGCGCGTGCTGACGCGCGAATCGCACCAGCGTCGGTTCTTTCCGGTTTTCCTGGCTTTCCTGCTGAGACTTTTGCCGATCCTACTGCGGACCAAGGCCCGGACGTGGATCGCGATGGACGCGCCGCCGCTTCTCTGGCTGGCATTCTGGGGCCGCCTGCGGGGTCGCCGGGTGATCTATGATTCGCACGAGCTCTTCCTGGAGACTCCGCTGGTGTTGTCGCGTCCCTCGCGGCGCTTTTTCTGGACGCTGTGGGAGAAGGGAGGCTTCGCGCTGATACGGCATTGCGTGACCGTGAGCCCGGCGATCCTGGAGCGCCTGCGCGCGCGGCACCCGGACGTGCGTTTTCGATTGCTACCCAACATGCCGGGCGGCCCGCTCGAGGACCTCTCCCCGCCGGCCGCCGGGGAAACGAGGCTGGTGTACCAAGGGGGTCTCCGCAAGGCCAGTGGACTGGGGGAATTCCTCGTGGCGTTGCGCGATCGTCCCGGCATCCGGCTCGACATCTACGGTGGCGGACCCGAGGAGGGGTTCCTTCGTGATTCGACGCTTTCGCTCGGCATCTCCGATCGGGTCCGGCTCCACGGCGTGGTGCCCTTCGAGCTGCTTCCCGGCCTCATGGCGGGCGCGCATGCGGGAATCCACCTCGTGCAGCCGGTATGCGGAAGCTTTGCGCTCACGCTGTCGAACAAGGTCTTCGACTACGCGCGGGCCGGAATCCCCGTGCTCCTGAGCGATAATCCCGCCCACGGGGCGTTGCTGGAGGAGTTCCGGGTGGGCTTGCTCGCGGATTCCTTTTCGGCCGAGGCGATCGGCCGCGCGATCGACGGCCTGCTCGCGCGGCGGGAGTTCCACGCGGCGGAATGCCGGAAGGCGCGCGAGGCCTGGCGATGGGAGAGGTACTTCGCCGCCGTGACGGAGATCTTGGGAGTCTGATGGAATCCCCCGCCTTGGGCCGCGAAGCCGGCATCGCCGTGCGGTGGAACTCCGCAGCCGCGCTCGTCACGCTTCTCTCGCAGCTCATCCAGGTCATCCTGCTGGCCCGCTGGCTGACCCCGGGAGAATTCGGCCTCGCCGCCGTCGCGATCACGGTCGCGGGATTCGCCACGGCGCTCGCGGACCTCGGCATGACGAACGCGCTCGTCCACCGCGAGCGCCTCGGGGAGGGAGCCTGGTCCAGCGCGTTGTGGGCCGCGATCGTGGCGGGGGCGGGCTTGGCGATCCTGCTCATCGCGCTCTCGGGCGCCGCGGAGGCGCTCCTCGGCCTCGAGGGCCTGTCCCCCCTGCTCTGGCTCGCCGCGGGATCCTTGCCGTTCTTCGGGGCCGCTTCGGTCTTCCAGGCCCGCCTGCAGCGGCGCCTGCGCTTTCGCCGGCTCGCCGCCGGCGAAATGGCGGCGGCGGCGGCTTCCCTTACCGTCGCGGTGACGTGGCTGATCGCGCGGCCCGGTCCCGCGGCGATCGTCGCCGGGCTGGCCTCGCTCCCGATCGCGCGTTGCGTGGTGCTGGGAAGCCTGTCCGACCTTCGCCCGTCGCTCCGCCTGCGCCGCGACGACCTTCGTCCCCTGACAACCTTCGGCGCCTTCCAGATGGGCGAACGGACGTTGAACCACGCGGCGGGAAACATGGATCGCTTGCTGGTCGCGGCGCTGCTCGGCCCCGTCGCGGCGGGATACTACGCCATGGCCTCCCAGATCGCCCTGCGTCCCATGACCTTGCTCGGCCCTTTCGTGGCCCGCACGCTGCTGCCTCTCCTGGCCCGCCTGCAGGGGGATCGGAGCCGCATGGCGGCAGCTTACCTGCGATCCGTATCGCTTCTCGCCTTCGCCTCGGCGGCGGTGTTCTCGCTGCTTTTCGGGACGGCCGACCCGCTGCTGCGGGCCCTCCTCGGCCCGGGTTGGGAGCCCGCCGCGCCCGCGCTGCGGGTCTTCGCGGCGCTGGGGATCCTGCTGGCCATCGGCAACGGATTGGGAAACCTCGCCCTCGCGACGGGACGCGCGGGGGCCAATTTCTGGATCAACGCCTTGGTGCTTGCGAGCCGGGTCGCGGCCCTGGCCGTCTTCGCCCGCTTCGGAATCACCGGCGCGGCGCTGGGGATGCTGCTGGTCACGCTCCTGACCTTGCCGCTCGACTTCATCCTGCCCAGGCGCTGGCTCGGGCTGGAGCCGGGGCCGCTGGCCCTGGCGACCGGCTGGACGCTGATTCCCGCGGCGGCGACGGCGACGGCGATGACGGCGTTGACGGCCTGGATGCGGCTCCCGGCCCCCTTGGAAATACTGATCGCGGTCGTCTTCGGAGTGACGGTCTTCCTATTGTCCGCGTGGCTCCTGCAACGCGAGCGGCTTCGGATCGCGCTGCGGGAGCTTCGGGAAAAGTTTCTCGGACGGACCTAGGAGGCGCGCCCTTCTTCCGGCGCTTCCCGCCAGGCCGTCTCGAGCGCCTCGAGCAGGACCTCCACGGGCTGCGCCCCGGAAACGCCGAAGCGTCCGGCCAGCAGGAAGAACGGAACCCCGCGAATGCCCAAGCGGCCGGCGCGCCCGATATCATCCCGCACGGCATCGCTAAACGCGTCCGTCCCGAGGAGCCGCTCGACATCGGCCGCGTCAAGCCCCGCCCCTCCCGCGAGTCGCTTGAGCGTTTCCGCCTCGCTGATGGAAAGGCCCTCGACGAAATGCGCGGCGAACAACGCCTCCTTCAGCGCCTCCTGCGAGCCGTTCGACTTCGCGAGATGGAGCAGGCGGTGCGCGTCGAAGGAGCTTTCGTGTCGCGTCAGGTCGATGCGATAGCGGAGGCCCTCCTGCGCGGCGAGCCGCGTCACGCGCTCCTGCATGGCATCCGCCTGGGACAGCGACACGCCGTACTTGCGGGCCAGCATCTCACGAGTGGCCTCGGAAGGGGTCTTGGGGGCGGACGGATCGAGCAGAAAGCTTCGCCAGGTCACGTTGACGGCGTCGGCGCGCTCGAAGCGACCCAGGGCTTTTTCGAAGCGCCGCTTGCCGATGTAGCACCAGGGACAGACGATGTCGGACCAGATTTCGATTTCCACGGAAGAAAGCTACGAATCAGGGGACCGGCGAGCCGCAGGTCGCCTCCACGTGGGCCAGCCAGATCTCGATCGTGAGGCGGCGCCCGAGGGCGATGGAATGATCCCTGCCGCGGGCGTGCTCCCGGATGAAGGTTTCGGTCTCGGCCCGATCCAGGAAGCGATGAAGCCGAGCCTCGCCCAAGAGGCGCGAGCGCACGAATTCCACCGCCGAAGCCCCGCGCAGCCAGTTCGCGTAGTCGACATAGCCGTTTCCCGTCGCCGCCCCCGGAAGGCGGCGACGGATCCGCGCGGCTTGGCGGTGCGCGAATTCACGCCAGGGGGAGGCCGAAATCGGCAAACCGGTCTTCTCCCATGGGATGGTGGCGAAGTATCCCGGAAATTCGCGCATCAGCATGGCGCGGTAGAGCCGGGAGTGCTTGAGCCACGGGCGAGGCAGGGACAGGACCTTGTTCGCGAGCGCGAGGTCGAAGAACGGCATGCGGTACAGCATTCGCGTGCCGGCGAAGTGCAGCGCCTGCAGGATGAAGCGCCGGCCTCGGTGCAGGTATTGGTCCACGAAGGAAAACTCCCCGCGCTCGAGATACGAGCCCCCCAGCAGCGCGTCGCCCAGGAATCCGTGCAGGCACACGTCCATGCGCGTCTCGATGCCGGGCAGCATGTCCATTCCGTGCAAATCCAGGATTCCGATGTGGCCGTCGGTCAGGGGCACCAAGGGCGCGCGCTTCTCAAGCCAGCCCTCGCCGCCGAGCGGCAGGAAGGAGTGCGAAGCGCCTCGCACCGCCGCCGCGCGCGCCGCGAGGCGCGCGTCGGCGCAGCCGGGAATGCCGAAGGTCACGGTCGCGGGCGCTTCGTTCGGTAGGCGCGAGGAGGGCGAGGAACCCGAGGCGGTCGCCGCGAGCAGCGCCCGAGAATCCAACCCTCCGCTCAAGGTCAGGCCCATGCGCCCTGGCACCGCCGCGCGACGTTCCACCGCCCGTCGGAACAGGGCGCCGACATCGGCAACCGCCCGGGACCAATCCTTTCGGGACACCGGCAAGGGACGGATCTCCTCGAGGCGGAAATAGCGGCGGCGCGACCAGGTTCGCGCGCGCAGGTCGAAGGTGGCGACAACGCCGGGACCCAGCACCTCTACGCCGCGAAACCAAGTCGTCGCCCCGAGGGGATGGCCGTAGCGAAGGATTTGCGCGAGGCATTCGGCATTCATCTCGGGGGAAGGCCCGGGAAGACGCAGGAATCCCGACAGCTCTCCGCACCACGCAGGCTCGGCATCGGCGCGAAGATAGAGGTACTTGAGGCCGTACGGGTCGGTGATGAACCGCAAGCGGTGCAACGCCGGTTCATGGATGACCGCGACGAAGGCGCCGTCCAACGCCTCGGGGGTTTCTCCCCGGGCGAGGCGCTCCCCGGTTTCTTCGACGGTCAAGGGGCCCGCTTCGCCGAATGCTTCCCCGTCGAGCCAGAGCCGCATGCCTCCGGGCGCCTCCCAAACACCTCCCGCGAAGCCTTCGCGGCGCAAAACCAACCCCGCCGCGAAACCGCCATCCGCATGTCGGGGCAAGGCGATATGATCGGGATGATGGCGAAGCGAACCCTCCAGGGAGGAGGCGAGCGACAGGGTCGATTCCCGGCCTCCGGACAAAGCGACGCCGAAAAGTCCGGGCATCAGGCAAATCCTTTGCGTGCGGGGATGCGACGAAATGCGGCGGCCACGCGACAAAACATAGCGAACGACGGACAGCTATCTTTTCTCCATGCCTAAAATTGCCCGGTTGGCGCTGGAAGGCGGAAAACCCGTCCGCGCCCGCAAGGACTTCCTCGTCTTCGGCGCGCCGCCCATCGGGCGCGAGGAAATCGCCGGGGTGACCGATTCGCTGCGAAGACGCTGGATCGGGACGGGCCCCAAGGTCGCGGCCTTCGAGCAAGCCTTCGCCGCATACAAGGGCGTGGACCCCAGCCGCGCGGCGGCGGTGAACTCCTGCACGGCCGCGCTGCACCTCTCCATCCTCTCGCTGGGAATCGGCCCCGGCGACGAGGTGATCACCACCCCGATGACCTTCTGCGCCACGGCCAACGCCATCCTGCACGCGGGCGCCAAGCCCGTGCTCGCCGACGTGGATCCCGTCACGATGAACATCGATCCAGCCGCCATCGCGCGGAAGATCACGAAAAAGACGAAGGCGATCCTGCCGGTGCACTTCGCCGGCCGCGCCTGCCGGATGGACGCGATCCTCCGGATCGCGAAGGACGCAAGGCTCAAGGTGATCGAGGATTGCGCGCACGCGGTCGAGACCGAATGGCGCGGGCGCAAGGCAGGGACCTTCGGCGACGCGGCCTGCTTCAGCTTCTACGCCACCAAGAACGTCACCACCGGCGAGGGCGGCCTTGTCATCGCCAGGTCGGAGGCGGTCGCCGACCGCGTGAAGCGCCTGGCGCTGCACGGCATGAGCAAGGATGCCTGGAGGCGTTATTCCGACAGCGGCTACGTGCATTACGACGTGGTGGAGCTGGGTTACAAGTACAACATGACCGACCTGCAGGCCGCCATCGGCCTCCCGCAGCTGCGCCGGGTGGAAGCGAACCGGAAGCGCCGCCGCGCGATCTGGGATCGCTATCAGGAGGCTTTCGCCGACTTGCCGGTGGCGCTTCCCGCCGAGCCCGGCAAGGGCGAGCGGCACGCGTATCACCTCTACACGCCGCTGATCCGGAAGGATGCGCCCGTGCGCGGCCGCACGGCGGCGCAGAAGCGCGACTTCGTGCTGGCCGCGCTGACGGCCGAAGGGATCGGCGCAGGCGTGCACTACCGCGCCCTGTGCGACCATCCGTACTACCGCAAGGCGCTCTCGTGGAAGCGTTCCGACTGTCCCTTGGCTTCCGATATCGGCGACCGTACGCTCTCTCTCCCGCTCTCGCCCGCACTGAGCGACAAGGACGCGGGAGACGTGATCGCGGCGTTCCGGAAGATTTTCGGGAAGTAGCGGGCAGCTTACGGCTCACAGCGGACATTCCTCGGCAGAAGCCCGAACAGGGAATCCCCACGAAAATCGCCCCCAAACCGTCCTGCGCTGCGTTTCCCTGCAAGCTGCCTGCCGTGAGCCGTTAGCTACTTTTTCGTTCCATGTCAGACGCCTCCTCCCCCTACTCCCAGTACGACAATCCCTTGATCCGCCGCTACGCGTCGAGGGAGATGAGCTTTCTCTTCTCGCCGCAGTTCAAGCACCAGACCTGGCGTTCGCTGTGGATCCACTTGGCGGAGGCCGAGAAGGAGCTCGGGCTGCCGATCACGGCGGAGCAGGTCGCGGAACTGAAGGCCCATGCGACCGACATCGATTTCGCCGAGGCCGAGAAGCAGGAGAAGATCGTCCGCCACGACGTGATGGCCCACGTGCACGCCTACGGCAAGCAATGCCCCAAGGCCGCGGGCATCATCCACCTCGGCGCGACCTCGGCGTACGTGGCCGACAACACCGACCTCATCCAGATCCGCGACGGCCTGCAGCTTTTGCGCAAGCGCCTGTTGCGCGTGATCGCGTCGTTGGCGGAATTCGCGGACAAATGGAAGGCGCAGCCGCAGCTGGGCTTCACGCACTTCCAGCCCGCGCAGCCGGTGACGGTGGGCAAGCGCGCAACGCTGTGGATCCAGGAGCTTCTGCTCGACCTCGAGGAGGTGGTCCAGGTCGTCGAGGGCCTGCCGTTCCTCGGCGTGAAGGGCACCACGGGCACGCAGGCGAGCTTCCTGGAGCTCTTCAACGGCGACCATGCCAAGGTGAAGGCGCTCGACGCCGAGGTGACGAAACGCGCGGGCTTCGGCCGCAGCCTGCCCGTCTCGGGACAAACCTACACGCGCAAGCTGGACGCCCGCGCGCTCGCCGCGCTCTCGTCCATCGCGCAGTCGCTCTCGAAGTTCTCCACCGACCTGCGCCTGCTCCAGAACCTGAAGGAAGTGGAAGAGCCGTTCGAGAAAAGCCAGATCGGCTCGTCGGCCATGGCCTACAAGCGCAACCCGATGCGCAGCGAGCGCATCGGGTCGCTGGCGCGCTTCGTCGAGTCGCTGCACGCTTCCGTGGCCTTCACCTCGTCGACGCAGTGGTTCGAGCGCACGCTTGACGACTCGGCCAACAAGCGCCTCGCCGTGGCGCAGGCCTTCCTCGCGGCCGACGCGATGCTCATCATCGCGGAGAACGTGTCCTCGAACCTCGTGGTCTATCCCAAGGTGATCGAGCGCCGCCTGCGCGAGGAGCTTCCCTTCATGCTCACCGAGAACATCATGATGGACGCGGTGAAGCGCGGCGGCAACCGACAGGAATTGCACGAGCGCATCCGCGTGCATTCGGTGGAGGCGGCGCGGCAGGTGAAGGAGCACGGCAAGGCGAACGACCTGCTGGAGCGCATCGCGGGAGACAAGGCCTTCGGAACCACGCTGGAGAAGCTCCAGGCGATGCTCGATCCTTCGAAGTACACGGGCCGGTCGAAGGAACAGACGGAAGAGTTCCTCGCCGAGCAGGTGAAGCCCGCGTTGGCGAAGTGGAGCGACTGGAAGGAAATGAGGGGCGAGGACCTTAGGGTCTGAAGAAAAATTGGAAACCAGAAATCGGAAAATGAACGGCAGGCTCAAGCGCCTTGCGGACCTGTGGTCCGTGTTCCTCTCCGATCTCTGATTTCAGATTTCCGGTTTGATCGTCAGTACTTCCTTCCCTCCTTCTTCGCCTTCTTCTCCAGCCGCTTCTCGGCGAGGGACTTGGCGGCGACCTTCTTGCCTTCCTTCTTCGCGTCCTGGCTCTTGCCCATGTTGGGACTCCTTCGTGGGCGCGCGCCGGCGCGGCGCGCGCCCCATTAGGATAACTCCGCCCCCGGGAAAGGAACGGACGTTTCCGACAGGAACCCGAAAAACCCGGCTACTCCGCAGGCGCCACCCGGAACTTGTTCAAAACCGTGGGGCCCCGGACTTCGTTGCCGAGCTCGCGCAGCCACGAGGCGCTGCGGTGGTTGGAGTTGCGGAACAGGCCGTAGGCCTCGCCGCTTTTCCGCAATGCCACCCCGCTTCCGGGGCGGAACACGGAATCGGCCCCCTCCCTCCCGAGCGAGTCCCAAGCCCCCTCCAAGCGCTCGCGCAGCGCATCCGCGCGTTCCCGCTCGACGAGGATGCGCACCGAGCGTTCTCCCCACGCGTTCCGGGCGAAAAGCACGGGATCCTCGTCGTAGGACAACCGGCGGCGCGACATCGCCGCGGCGCGGGAAAAAAACAGGGCGCGGAACCCGTTCCAGGGGCCCTTGCTCCCAAGGGCATAGTAGCGCCAGTCGCCGAAGCCGTATTCGATCATCGCATCCGGGGCATCCGGGTCGGGCAGGGCGAGGCGGGTGTGCAGCGCGTAGGCCGTGAGGTAGACGGGCACCGGATCCCGCGGCGCGGCGGGAGGCCGTATCGTCCAGGCGCAGCCGGTCGTCAGGAGCGCAAGGGCCGGGAGGATGGCCGGACGGAGGAATGATTTCCTCCGTCCTTCGGTCAGGCCTTCCTCCGGTCCTGTTCCTTCTCCACGATGCCGTTCAGGACCTTCACCAGCTTCTCGGTCGCTCCGGCCAAGGCCTCGCGCACCGAGGGGCCGTGGTGCGACACCGCAACCGGATCCAGGCCCGCAAGGCGGGCCTCCAGCGCGCAGCGCATGTCGGAGGGACCGTCCTTCTTGGCGCTGTTCTCGTCGGAGAAGTGCGCTTCCACGCGGGTGACGCGATCCTCGAAGCGGCCCAGCGCCCCCGAGATCACCTCGCGCGAATATTCCGTCAGGCGCTCGTCGTTCTGGATATGATTATCGGTGTTGACCTGGATTTGCATTGCATGACCTCCGGTTCCCAATTTACCAACAAGGCCGCGACGCGCGGCGGATTCACACGATATAGCGGTTGAATCCCGCGAAGCGATCCCGAATCTTTCCCTTGGGAATGCTCAGGGCGATCACCAGGAGGCCGGCCGCCACCGTGTTCCAGCGGCCGGCGGCGGTGAAGCCCTCCAAAAGCCAAGGAGACGCTCCCAGCCAAAGACCCAAGGGAACGTTCACCCACCGCGCAACCCGGCCGATATCCGCCAGGGCGATCACCGAGAAGGTGACCACCAAGGGGCCCACCAAATGGCTGGTGTCGGCCGCCCCGCCGTTCATCCCGAAAACGGTGGGGCTGAACATCAGCCACACGCCCACGGCGGCCGCCATCGCAAGGGTCGGCGTCACGGCGTTGATCCCCAGCGCCGTCGCGATCCAGGAACTCCCGGGGTCGCCTCCGATCTCCGGCCGGGCCTGTTCCACGCCCTCCTCCGGCGGCCCCCCGAGCCAAAAGGCCCTGACGAGGGATTCACCGGCGCGGCGGCGGCGGGCCAGGAACTGGAGCGTGGCCACCACCTCGTCGGCGGCGGGAGAGATCATGAGCAAGGTGGTCAGGGCCGTCAGCAGGCAGAACGTGCACCATGCCCCGACGGCCACGGGCTGCAGGATGATGAGCAGGATGCTGATGACGCCGGCGGGAACCACCAGGAAGCCGAACAGGATGACCATCCAGGGCATGGTGCGCCACCGCCGCGGACCGCCCGCAAACCCCGTGAGCGCCTCGATCAGGTAGGCGAACGCGCCAAGGCCCGCATCCGATACGGGAAAGGCTTCCGAGACGTCGGAGGTGAGCACGCGGCGCGTGCCGTCGCCGAAGAACGGATCCCACGGCGCGTCGTGATAGCCGAGCTGGAAGGCCGCCATGTACTGCGCGAGGAAAAACCCCAGGAAAGCCATGGCGATGATGGGGGCGCGCTGGGGCCGGGCGGAGGGATTGTAGTTCCAGCCGGGAGGGATTTCGGGGCCGGGCGGATCCTGTTCGATGGGGACCCGGGGCAGCAAGGTGGCGAACACGATGGCAAGGCTTCCGGCCAGCATCGATCCCATGTAGGCCTGCGCGGGAGCCCAAAGCGCCAGCGGGGCGAAAAGCAACCAGGACCCGACCAGCGCCGAGACCCATTGCGCGGCAAGCGCCCTGCGTGAAAAGAGGATGGCGGACGCGAGCAGGATCAAGGCCGCGCCGGCTCCCCAATCGCTCCAGGCCATGGGATGGCCCGCATACCCGAAGGTGGACGGCGAAACGAGCAGCCAGGCCCCGAGGATGGCCTGGGCATAGGGCGACCACGAATGCGTGCCCACCGCCCCCGCGCCCACCCCGTGCTTCATAGTCCGTTCTCCGCGTACCACTTCTTCGGATCGGCCTTGAGCGCCGCCACCATCACGTGCAACGTATCCCGCAGCGAACGCTTCGGCGTCCAGCCGAGGAGTTCCTTCGCCCTGGAGATGTCGAGCGCGTAGTGATCGTCGGCATGGTCGATCATCCACGGGCGGATGAAGGGATCGCCCGCTCCCGGCGCCATTTCCTGCAGGCGCGCCCCGAGGCGCGCGAAGGCCTTGGGCACGCGCACGATCGGCCACGGCCTCCCGTGCAGGAGCCTGCCCAGCGCCTGCTGCAGCTCCGCGAAGCTCATCACGTCGGGCTCTCCCAGCAGCACGACCGACTCGGCCGGAAGCTCGGCGCGGCGGCGCACCGCGAGATACATCGCCTCCACCAGGTCGTCCATGTGCAGGAAGCTTTGCCCGCGCGACGGGTCGCCGGGAAACAGGTAGCTCGTCAGCTTGCGCTCGTGAATGCGCTGGATGTGCCGCGCGATGGGGATGGAGTGGCAACCGTCGTCATAGACGCCCGCCACGCGCAGCGAAAGCACCGGGATGTTCCCGCGCTCCTCGCGAAGCACCTTCTCGGTCTCGACCTTCGAGCGCGGGTACTCCCAGGCGGGCTCCAGCGGGTCGTCCTCGCGGATGAGGCGCCCGGGCTCGGTGGGCGCGTGCACGAGCATGGTGCTGGTGAACACGAAAAGCCCCACCTCGAAATCCTGCAAGCCGCGCAAGAGGCGCCGCGTGCCTTCCACGGTCACGCGGTCGTAGAGCGGGCTGGGCTTTCCGGAGAAGTCGTAGAACGCGGCGAGGTGGAACACCGCGGCGATGCGCCCGCCCCCCAGCCGGCGCGTTTCGTCGAGCGCATGGCGCACGCTTTCATCGGAACCCACGTCGCAGTTGATGATGTGCTCGGCGCTTTCGGGAGGATGCGGCGGCCCCTCGCGGTCGAAGGCGAATTCCTTGAAGCGCTGGTTGTGGCGATGGATGAATGCGGCACCGATGCGCCCGCTGCTGCCGGTGATGAGGATGCAGTCCTGTCCCGGCTGTCCCGCGTTTTCCGGCTGTCCCGGTTGTCCCGCGAAGCTGGTTTCGTTGGTCATGGAATCAGTATACCGATTCCCTCCCGCGCGGCCACCGTCAAAACCGGTTCAGGAACCGCCTTCCCCGCACCGTGCCCACGCAGTTTTCGGCGCCGCAGCCGCATGCGAACGGATGCGCCAGCTCGTCCTCGTGGGCATTGTAATCGATCGTGATTTCGACCCCGGCGGGGGTTTCGCGCACGGCATGCAAATCGAGGCCGCGGAAGGCGGCGTTGGGTTCGCAGGCATGATTGAGAAAGCGCAGGGGGCATCCTTCCGCGGGCTCCACGTGTTCGCGGGGGCCGAACTGCAGGCTCATCCTCGTCCGCGCGGAGGTTTTTACGCCCTCGAAACGGGCGATGAAATCGCCGGGGGCCAACGCCCGCGCGGCGAACACCCCGAGGCCGGACCCGCCCCCCTCGCCGGCAGGGCCGACGCGGATCGCCGGAGAAGACGGCTCAGGCACCGGCGACCGCGTCCTTGCGCGGGGCGTCCGCGAGAAGATCCGGCCCGGGCCTGGGTTCCAGCCGCTTCGCGATCGGCCCCAGGAGGGGGAGGAACAGGGCGGCGGTGGCGAGGTTGAACAGGAGCTGGGCGAGGGCCACGGAAACGGCCGGGCTTTCCACCTGCGCCCGCGCGAAGGCCGCGAAGCCGGCGATGAACGGCAGGAAGAGCACCGCCCCCGTGGTGTTGAACATGAGGTAGGCCAGCGCCGCGCGCTTGGCGGGCTTGTCCATGGGCAGGCTGGCGATGAGCGATGTGGCGCAGGTGCCCACGTTCGCGCCGATCACGATCGCCACGGCCGCGGTCTGGCCGAGCACGCCCTGGGACACCAACAGCACCGCCAAGCCCGCCGTCACGCTGGAGGATTGCAAAAGCGCCGTGGCAACCGCGCCCACGAGCACGCCCAGCCACGGGGTGGAGGCCATCGAGAGGACCTCGATCAGCCTCGGGTCGTCGCGAAAGGGCGCGAGGGCGGTGGAGATGAGGTCCAGCGACAAGAAGATGAGCCCGAAGTAGAAGACGCTCTTGCCCACCACGCGCACGGTCAGTGGAAGCATCGTGAGCACCGTGCCCGCGATGATCGCGAAGGCGCCGATTCCCGTGAGCTTGAAGCTGACCAGCCAGGCCGTGATGGTCGTGCCCACCTTGGCTCCCAACAGCACCGCGAGCGACCCCTTGAACGAAAGCATTCCCCCGTTGACCAAGGCGATGGCCAGCGCCGACACCGCGCTGGAGGACTGGACGATGGCGGTGAAGACGGCGCCCAGCGTGAAGCCGAAGAAACGGTTGCGCGTCGCGGCGGCCAGCCACAGGCGCAGGCGGTCGCGGCCCAGGACCCGCACCTCGTGGGAGAACGACTGCAGGCTGTGCAAGAAAAGCATCACCGCCGCGATGACGGTGGCGGCGAGCTGGAGGCTTCCCATCCCGCTATCTGCGGAAGTAGCCCGACACCGGCTTGATCGACAGGATCACGACGGAGACGACGAAGAGCCAGACGTAGGTCTTCACCAGCTCGGAGATGTAGGCGCCGATCACGGCGCCCGCGAGGATCGAGCCCCACTTGAGGCAGACGATCTCGCCCGGGGTCCAAACGCGCGATTTCAGGAAATTCATGGGAAACCTCCGGGGAACAAGCTAGGAATCGGACGACGATGGAAATAGGAGAGGATTGGTGGTTCGTGGATCGTGGATAGTGGATCGTCGGCCCGTAGGTTTCCTATCCACGATCCACGAACCACGATCCGCTATTTCAGCTTCTCCTCCACCGACAGGCACGATTCGCAATCCTCCGTCGTGTAGTCCACCACCAGCCGGATCACGGGCGAACGCACCTCGCGCACCGAGCGGCGGCGGCGGCTCTCGTCCAGCTCCCGCTCGCGTCGCCATTCCCATTCGGTCATCGTCTGGCGCTCGCCGGTCCAAGGCCTGCGGGGGAACAGGTCGGGATCGCGCACGTATTCGCTCACCGCGTCGTTGCGCGATCGGGCGATGCGAAAGTACGGCATGCCGTTGGCCTTGCCGATCTCCGCCGCCCGGCGGATGGCATGCGCCTTGGCCGTCGCCTCGTCCATGCCCGAGGTTCCGTGAAACACCACCTCGTAGCGGTTCCGGGCCGTGTTCACCTCGGAATAACCGACGCCTCCCTTGTACGGATGGTACGGGTTCGACGCGCAGGCGGCCAGGAGAAACACGCCCGCGGACAGGGTGAAGCGGAGAAGTAACCGCGGCATGGGAAGTAAAATACGAAGGAGAAGGGGGCGAAACGGAATCCGGGCGGCGCGGTCGGGGGTCATCTTCGGCGACGAGGACCTCCAAGCATCACAACATCACGGCATCACAACAACAGAACTCGGCTCAGGGGGCGGACGTTTCAAGCCGGGTATTGTTGTGATGTTGT
>CBFGVC010000034.1:0-14941 GCA_965652255.1 uncultured Fibrobacteria bacterium
GACGACCGGGCGCTTTCATCCTAGATTTCCCGTGTCCGAGGCCGGAGGCCCGGAATCCGGCCCGAGATTCGCGAAAAAGGATATCCTGCCCCCATGGAAAGCCGCTACTCCCCGCAAGACATCGAATCGAAGTGGTACGCCGAATGGGAGAAGTCCGGCGCTTTCGCCCCCAAGGGACGCGGCAAGAACGCCGAAAAACCGTTCACCATCGTGATCCCCCCTCCCAACGTGACGGGCGCGTTGCACATGGGCCACGCCCTCAACAACACGCTGCAGGACGTGCTGATCCGGTTCAAGCGCCTGCAGGGCCACAAGACGCTGTGGCAGCCGGGAGTCGACCATGCCGGCATCGCCACGCAAAGCGTGGTGGAGCGCATGCTGCAGAAGGACGGGACCAGCAAGCACGACCTGGGCCGCGAAAAGTTCATCGAGCGCGTGTGGGAGTGGAAGCACGAGTACGGCGGACGCATCGTGGGCCAGCTCAAGCGGCTGGGTTGCTCGTGCGACTGGTCGCGCGAGCGCTTCACGATGGACGAGGGTCTCTCGCGCGCGGTGCGCGAGGTGTTCGTGCGCCTGCACGACGACGGGCTGATCTACCGCGGCGCGCGCCTGGTGAACTGGAGCCCCGCACTGCAGACCGCCTTGGCCGACGAGGAAGTCGAGAACAAGGAAACGAAGGGGCATTTCTGGTCGATCCGCTACGCATTGGAGGGGGATCCTTCGCAGGGCATCGTGGTGGCCACCACTCGCCCCGAAACGTTGTTCGGGGACGTCGCGGTCGCCGTGCACGCCGAGGACGAGCGCTATAGGCACCTGATCGGCAAGAACGTGCTGATCCCGATCATCAACAAGCCGATCCCGGTGATCGCCGACGAGCATGCCGATCCCGAAAAGGGGACGGGCGCGGTCAAGATCACCCCCGCGCACGACTTCAACGACTACGAGGTGGGCCTGCGCCATGGCCTCAAGCCGGTCGTGGCGATGAACCTCGACACCAGGCTCAACCATCACGCGGGCCCCTACGAGGGCATGAAGCGTTTCGATGCGCGCAAGAAGCTGGTGAAGGAGCTCGAGGAAAGCGGGCAACTCGTCGCGGTCGAGGATCGCATGGTGTCGATCCCCTACTGCTACCGCTCCGGCGACGTGGTGGAGCCCGTGCTGCTGGCCCAGTGGTACGTGAAGATGGCTCCGCTCGCCGACCCCGCGCTCGCGGCGGTGGAGCCGGGAGCGCCGAAGGAAAAAGCCGTGCGCTTCGTGCCCGAGCGCTACGTGAAGACCTACCGGCAGTGGCTGGAGCCGCGCCGCGACTGGTGCATCTCGCGCCAGCTGTGGTGGGGCCACCGGATCCCGGTGTGGTACGTGGTGTCGGAGACGGGCGGCGTGGTGCGCGACGACACGCCCTACGTGGTCGGCCGCTCCGAGGAGGAAGCGAAGGCGCGGGCCGTCGAAAAATTCGGCGCGGCCTGCACGCTCAGGCAGGAAGAGGACGTGCTCGACACGTGGTTCTCGAGCGCGCTGTGGCCGTTTTCCACGCAGGGGTGGCCGGACGACACCGACGACCTCCGGACCTTCTACCCCACCGACGTGCTCATCACCGCGCGCGACATCATCTACTTCTGGGTGGCGCGCATGATCTTCTCGGGACTGAAGTTCCTGGACAAGGCGCCGTTCCATACGGTGTACATCCACGGCACGATCCTGGACGAGAAGGGCCAGCGGATGAGCAAGTCCAAGGGCAACGGCATCGACCCGATCGAGATGATCGACAAGTTCGGCGCCGACGCGGTCCGCTTCGCCCTGCTCACGCTCACCACCGAGGGACAGGACATCAAGCTCTCGCCGGTGAAGTTCGAGGGCGGACGCAACTTCGCCAACAAGCTCTGGAACGCGGTGCGCTTCGTGCACCCGCACCTTTCGTCCGCCGCGCCCTCCCTCGACGGCCTGGAACTCTCGCTCGCCGACCGCTGGATCCTCAAGCGCTGCAACGAAACCTTGCGCGAGGTCGAAGCTGCGCTGGAGCCCTCCGCCCTGCGCTTCTCCGACGCCGCGCACGCGCTTTACCGGTTTACCTGGGACGATTTCTGCTCGCGCTACCTCGAGATCCGCAAGGGCGACATCACCGGGGAGGACGGCCCGCAGAAGCGTGCCTCCGTCACCGTGTTCCGCACGGTGCTCATGGACCTGATCGCAATGCTGCATCCGTTGATGCCGTTCATCACCGAGGAGATCCGCGAGGCCGTCGGGGAAAAGGAGCCGCTGATCACGGGAAGCTGGCCCGCGCCGCGCGCGATGCCGTTCACCGACGAGGAAGCGCGCATCATGGACACCGTGCTTTCGGTCGTAGATGCCGTGCGGCAAATCCGCGGCGGTTATTCGCTGCCGCCGGGACAGAAGCTCACGGCCCACGTCCTTTTCGACGACCCGAAGCTCGAGCAGGCGCTCAAGCCTCACCTCTGGATGATTTTCGGGCTGGAGCGCATCAGCGAGATCCTCCATTCCGGCAAGCCTTCCTTCGCCGCATCCGCCCTGATCCCCGGCGGCAAGGTCTACGTGCCCCTCGAAGGGCTGCTCGACCCCGCCGCCGAGAAGGCGCGCCTGGCCAAGGAGCTGGAGCGCGCGCGCGCTTTCGTGGCGGCGCAGGAAGGCAAGCTTCGCAACGAGAAGTTCGTCTCGGGCGCCCCGCCCGAGGTCGTGGAGGCCGAGCGCGAGAAGCTGCGCACGCAGCGCGACAAGGCCAAAAAGCTCGAAGAGGCGATCGCGGACCTCGGATGATGGACGCTCGTCTCGATACAGCCCTTCGGGCCACTCGACGAGCGATGCGTTGTTTTACGTCGGTCGCCGAGTGGACGCGCCGACAAGGACAAGGGAAGCGCGGTTGTATCGAGGCGACCGGTTAAACCATGCTGAAGGAATTCCTCGCCGAGCGCGCGCGCTACCGCAATACCTACGCGCACAGCAATCCCGGCATGCGCGACTTCGCCAAGTGGCTGCTCACGCGCACCGCGCCCCCGAAGCCCGTTCCCCACCCCTTGGTCGCCAACGACCCCGAGGCGCTGCGGGCCAACGAAGGTTCCCCCACCCTCACCTGGGTCGGCCACTCCACCTTCCTCGTCCAGCTCGAGGGGCGCAACTTCCTCACCGATCCCATCTTCACGGACCGGGCTTCTCCCGCCTACTTCGCGGGCCCCAAGCGCGTGACGCCGCCCGGCCTCGCGCTGCACCAGCTACCGCGCATCGATGCGGTGCTGATCTCGCACGACCACCACGACCACCTCAACGCCCGCTCCGTGCGCGGCGTCCTCGCCCGGGCACGCGCCGCGGGCGAGCCCGATCCGCTGTTCATCGTGCCGACGGGGCTGGGCAAATGGTTCCGCAAGCGTGGTTTCCCGCGCGTGGAGGAACTGGGCTGGTGGGAGAGGCTCGACGGCTCCGCCGCGCCCGAGCTGGGAACCCTCCGCGTGCATGGCACGCCCGCGCAGCACTGGAGCCAGCGCTTCCCGTGGATCGTGAACCGCACGCACTGGTCGGGCTTCGTGGTCGAGGGCGCGGGCGGAAAATTGTTCTTCCCCGGCGACACGGGCTACTCGCGCGACTTCGCCGATATCCGCGAGCGCCTGGGCGCGATGACGGCGGCGCTTTTGCCCATCGGCGCCTACGAGCCGCGCTGGTTCATGGAGCCCATGCACACCAATCCCGAGGACGCGGTGCGCATCCACCGCGACCTGGGCGCGGCGCTCTCGGTGGCGATGCATTGGGGCACCTTCCCGCTTACCGACGAACCCTTCGACGAGCCCCCGCGCCGCCTGCGCGAGGCGCAGCGCGAGGCGGGCGTGCCCGAGGAGGCGTTCTGGGTGATGGGCCATGGGGAGACGCGGAGCCTTGCGCATGTGTGGGGGGCGGGGGAAACTTCGGGGACGTAGGACCACCGCCGAAGAATCCCGAAACAGCCCGGAAGCCCCCGGAGAATCCCCCCACCCCCGGGTTCCCAACCCCCTTCCTTTCTATATTAGGCCAGCTTTCGGCGAAATTTCGCCGTTGAACGCGTCCACGGAACCTCGAGGAACGGGCATTTTGCGCATCACCAAAGTTTTCCTCCCGCTTCTCGTCCTGGCTCTTTTGGCGGATTCCGTGTTCGCCCAAGGAGGCTTCCTCCAAAGCCCCTCCCGTCCCGTCCGCATCGCCGACATCCGCGTCGAGGGCAACACCACGGTGGACGAGTCCCTCATCCTGAACGCCCTGCAGGTCGAGAAGGGAGAATCCTATCCGCCCGCGGTGCTGCGCAACCGCGTGCGCGGTTCGGTGACCGCCCTCAACCGCCTCAACCTGTTCTCCGACGTGCGCGTGGAGCAGGACGAGTCGCTCGCGCTCGACGGCATCCTTCTCTACGTGGTGGTGACCGAGCTGCCGGTTCTCGGGAAGATCAAGTACAAGGGCCTCAAGAAACTCTCCGAAAGCGACTTCCGTTCGCGCATCGACCTCATCGAGGGGCAGGTCTTCTCCCCCGGCATGATCGAGTCCTCGCGTCAGCGGATCCTGGCCACCTACCGCGACAAGGGCTACCTGCTGGCCACCGCCGAGGCTTCCGAGGAGATCGACAGGAAGACCGGCGAGCGCGTGGTCACCTTCGACGTGGACGAGGGCAAGAAGGTCGTGGTGCGCTACATCACCTTCGAGGGCAACGAGCACGTGGCCGACAAGAAGCTGCGCAAGCGCTTCCCCGTGAAGGAAGACCGCTGGTGGCGCTCGGGGGACTTCCGCGAGGACGAGTACCGCATGGCCCTCGACTCGCTGCTGGAGTACTACCGCGAGCTGGGCCACCTCGACGCCTCGGTGATCCGCGACACGGTGACCTACACCGACGACAGCCGCAGGCTCGACATCCGCATCGCCGTGCGCGAGGGACCCCGGTACTACTTCTCGCGCGCCGGGTTCTCGCACAACAACATCGTGCGCGACGAGGCCCTGCGGGCCCAGGTGCTGTTCGACAGCGGCGAGGTGTTCAACAAGCGCAAGTACGAGATGATGAAGTACCAGGTCTCCTCGCTGTACCGCGAGGAGGGCTATCTCTTCGTCGAGATCGACGACAGGCTCTCGTTCCAGGACACCCTCGTCGAGGTGGCCTTCAACATCCGCGAGAACGGCCTGGCCCACATCAACCGGGTGGACGTGCGCGGCAACACCAAGACGAAGGACAAGGTGATCCGCCGCGAGGTGAAGCTCTTCCCCGGCGACGTGTACCGCCAGTCGCTGCTGATGCGATCGCAGCGCGACATCATGCAGCTCGCCTTCTTCGACAACGTGGAGCCCGACATCGAGCGCGACCCTTCCGGCGACGGCTCCGACGTGAACCTCATCTTCAAGGTCACCGAGAAGGAGGCCGGAACGGGAACGTTCTCGGCCGGGGCGGCCTACAGCGGCCGCGACGGAATGGTGGGCACCCTGGGCCTCCAGATCCCCAACTTCATGGGCAACGGCCAGCGCGCCGACGCCAACCTCGAGGTGGGCCCCTACAAGCAGCTGTACTCCGTGGGCTTCACCGAGCCGTGGCTGTTCGACACCCCCACCTTGGTGGGGGGCAGCCTGTTCTACAGCAAGGAAATCTCCCGGTACTCCTTCTACAACGACTACCTGCGCTACGGCATGCGGGCCACCCTGGGCCGCCGGCTCACCTGGCCCGACGACTACTTCACGATCCGCTCCACCTACAGCTTCACCTACAACGACAACGGCCAGGCCCGCGATCCCGCCTACCTGATCGTCGCCTCGGGCATCGAGTCGTCGGTGAACCTCACGCTGGTGCGCGACGACAAGAACCTGCCCTTCTTCCCCTCCGACGGCTCGCGCTACTCGCTGGGCTGGTCGCGCGTGGGCGGCTGGATGGGCGGGAACTTCGACTACACGCAGTGGGACGCGCGCGTGAACTGGTGGTTCCCCGTGATCCAGAAGCTCGTCCTCGGGGTGGAGACGCAGACCGGCATCATCCTCGGCGAGAACGTGCAGAGCTACGCGCTGTACCAGATGGGCGGCCTGCTGGGCTACCAAGGCAAGCTTCGCGGCTACCAGCCCGGCACCATCGGCGGTGGCCGCATCGCGCGCAGCTTCCTCTCCTTCACCACGGAGTTCACCTATCCGGTGGTGGAGAACACCTTCTACATGCTGGCCTTCTTCGACGCGGGCAACGCATTCGGCCGCCTCAAGAAATACGACGAATCGGGCTTGGGTATCTTCAATCCCGTCCCCAAGGACGAGGCCCCCAGCCCATGGTCCGAGATCGACCTCTCCGACCTGCGCCGCGACATCGGCTTCGGCTTCCGCGTGGTGGTGCCCATGGTGGCGCCCTTCGGCATGGGCTTCGACTTCGGCTGGCCGCTCGACGACCTCGAGGATTACCGCGGCAACCGGCAGAAGCGCTACGGCCGCAGCCCCACGGTGAACTTCACGATCGAGCAGGGATTTTGACGAAGGGAACGGGGTAACGGGTAACGGGTAACGGGCTGAAAAGCGGAAACGGGCGGAGATGTCCGGTCTTGGCCGTTACCCGTCGCCTGTCTCCCGGCTCCCCGTACCCCCCACTACCCTCCCTTTCCACGGACTTATAGATTATTGGCCTTGCAGCCCGGAGGAATCGCATGAAAAACTGGATCGCTATCGCGCTGGGAACGGCGGCCCTGGCCGCCTCCGCCTTCGCCGACATCAAGATCGCCCACGTCGACTCGAAGCTTCTCTTCGAGAAGTACGTCGAGACGCCCAAGGCCCAGCGCGACTACGACCGCCAGGTGCAGAAGTGGGAGCAGGACGCGCGTAACAAGCAAAAGGAGGTCATGGATCTCCAGGAGCGCCTCGAGAAGCAGTCGCTCATGCTCTCCGACGAGAAGAAGCAGGAATTGCAGGCCCAGTTCACCAAGAAGAAGGCCGAATACGAGCAGTTCGTGCAGCAGATCTACGGCAAGGACGGCGCCCTGTACCAGAAGAACCAGGAGATCACCGATCCCATCGTGCAGAAGATCAAGAAGACCATCCAGGACGTGGCCAACCAGGAAGGCTACGACATGGTGCTGGATCGCTCCACCGGGGCCGTGGTCCACTGGACCAAGGACAACGACCTGACCCAGCGGGTGCTCGACATCCTGAACAGGGGCGCGCCCGCGGCCACAGGCAACTGAGAGGGCCCGCGTGCGGATCCGCGACGGCTTCACGCTCTCCGACGCCCCCGCGCTGCTTCCGCACCTCATCGATGCGCCGGGGGTTCCTCCCCGGCGTTTTTTTTTCATCTCCGAGCCGGGTCGCGACGATCCCGATTCCCTGGTCGTCGTCGCGTCGGGCGCCCGCCTCGATGTCCTCGCGAAACTGCGCGCTGCGCTGATCCTTGCCGAGCCCGCCGTCGGAGGGCTGCCCGTTTCCTCGCGCGTCCTGCGCGTGCGCGACGCGCGAAGCGCGCTTGCGGCGCTCCTGACGGCGATCGGCGACCGCACGGAGTTCGAAGCGCCCTTCGTCGCGGGATCGGGGAACGTCGTGCACCCCACGGCCGTGGTGGAAGGCGTGCTCGAGGGCGACGTGACCGTGGAGGCGGGAGCCTTCGTGGGCGCGGGGGCTTTCGTGGGGCGGGGCTCGCGGCTGGAGGCGAACTGCGTCGTTCGGGGATCCTGCGTCATCGGGCCTCGCGCCGTGGTCCAGTCCGGTGCGGTGATAGGCTGCGCGGGCTTCGGGTTCTTCATGGGCGAAGGCCCTGAGAAAAGCCCGAACGCGGAACTCATGCCGCATCCCGCCGGCGTGCGAATCGGCGCCTATTGCTTCATCGGGGCCAACACCGTTGTGGCCGCGGGCGTGCTGCATCCCACCGAGATCGGCGACGGCTGCAAGCTCGACAGCCACGTGCAGATCGCCCACAACGTGCGGCTCGGCGCCCGCTCGATGCTGGCCTCGCAATCGGGCGTGGCGGGCTCCACCGTCATCGGCGAGGGCTTCCGCATGGGCGGCGCGGCGTCGGTGGCGGGGCACCTTCGCATCGGCAACAACGTCTCGGTGGCGGCGAAGTCGGGGGTGACGAAGGACTTGCCCGACGGCGCCACGGTGGCGGGATTTCCGGCGCGGCCGATAAACGAATGGCGACGGGACGTGGCGTCGTCACGATCGGGGCGGACGTAGGGGCGAATGACATTCGCCCCTACAACGACGCCATGATCACCGATCCCGCCGCCACGATTTCCGGCCGCGCCCTCCACTCGGGCGTACCCTCCACGGTCCGCTTCCTGCCGCGCCCCGACGACGACCTCGGCGTGCGCTTTCTCTTCCCCGGCTTCGCGCGGCCGCTGGACGCGCGGGCGCTGGCCCTGCTCAGGCGCTCCTCCCGTCGCGCCACCGTCCTGGAGGATCCGGAGACGGGCGCGACGATCCGGACGCCCGAGCACATGCTGGCCGCGGCGCTCTTCTTCGCGCGCGCGCCGCTCGACGTCGAATGCGGCGCGGAGGAGCCGCCGGGACTCGACGGCAGCGCGCGGCCCTGGTTCACCGCCTTCGCCTCCGCCGCGCCCGCCGAGTACGCGGCGGCGCCGCGCGAGTACGAAGCACCCGGCTGGAGTCACGAGGGGCCCGAGGGTTTCCTCGCCGCCGAACCCGCGGATCGGTTCTCCGTGGAATACGTCGTCGAGCGCGGCGAGTTCCGCCAATCCTTCCGTCTCGACCCGGCCGCGGCCGTGCCCGCCGAGGTTTTTCCCGCGCGCACCTTCATGTTCTGGAAGGACTGGAACGCGCTGTCGGCAGGATCTTCCGATCTTCTTCGCGGCGCGGGCGCGGACTCCGGACTGCTGGTCGCCGAATCCCGCAAGGAGTTCGAATCGGCCAAGGCAACCGATCCGGAACTGGCCGGAAAGGCCTTTCCGCTCATCCATCCCGCCGCGTTCCGCATGCCCGACGAAGCCGCGCGCCACAAGGTTCTAGATTTGCTCGGCGACCTGGCCCTGAACGGGCTCGCGTTGCCCAAGCTGCGCCTCGCCGTACGGAACGGCGGCCACGCCCTCAACCACTTGCTGCTCGATCGCCTGCAATCCGATTCCCCCGCAAGAATGCCGAACGACCCTTAGCCCCCAGACGGAGCCCCCGACATGACCGACAACACCACCCCCGGAACCATTTCCCTCGACCACGCCGCCGTTCTCCGGACGATCCCGCACCGCCCGCCGTTCCTGTTCATCGACACGGTGCCCGAGCTCGTGAAGGGCAAAAGCATCCGCGCCTTGCGGACGATGCGCGCGGACGAGGATTTTTTCGCGGGACATTTCCCCGGGGAACCCGTGATGCCCGGCGTGCTGCAGATCGAGGCCCTCGCGCAAGCCGCGTGCATCCTCATCGCCGAATCCTTCCCCGAGGCGGCGGCGGGCAAGCGCCCGGCATTCGCGGGGATCGAGGACGTGCGCTTCCGCAAGCCCGTGCGTCCGGGCGACACGCTCGAGCTGAACGTCGAGCTGGTGCAGTTCCGCCGGGGCTTCGCCACCGTGAGCGGATACGCCGTCCTGGGCGGCGAGCGCGTCGCCGAGGCGACGATCAAGGCGACGATGGTGTGAGGAACATGTCGGGAGTCGGGAGTCGGGGGACGGGAGCGAAGCCGCTTTCCGCTTGCCGCGGGAAACTCGCTTGGAGTCCCGTGTTTTGTTCGATTCCTTTGTTCTCCTCCCGCCGCCCGACTCCCGACTCCCTGCCATGTCGTTAATCCATCCCACCTCCCTTGTTCACCCCGCCGCGCTCATTTCGACGGGTGTTGTCATCGGCCCTTGGTGCGTGATCGAGAACGATGTCGTCATCGGCGCCGGGTCGGTGCTCGGAGCCTTCTGCCGCGTGCACGCGGGCTCGGTGCTCGGCGAGGGCGTGACGCTCGATGGCGGGGCCGTCGTCGGCGGAAAGCCACAGGACCTCAAATACGCGGGGGGGGCTTCGCGGACGATCCTCGGTTCGGGAACGCGCGTGGGCGAATATGCCACCGTCAACCGTTCGGCCGTGGAAGGCGGCGAAACGCACCTGGGAGAACGTTGCCTGATCATGGCCTACGCCCATGTCGCGCACGATTGCGAGATCGGCGACGGCGCGATCATCGCGAACGCGGTGCAGATGGGCGGGCATGTGCGCGTGGGCGCGGGCGCGATCGTCTCGGGAATGACGGGAGTCCACCAGTTCACCTCGATCGGCGCGGGCGCCTTCGTGGGCGGCGCGCTCCGCGTCGACAAGGACATTCCCCCCTATTGCCGGGCGCTGGGCATTCCTCTCCGCTGGGGCGGCTTGAACCTTACCGGCATGCGCCGGGGCGGCTCGGAAGCCGCGGCGTTCCTGGACGCTTTCTATCGGAAGTTGTACGGCGAAAACGAGGAATCCGCGCTGAAGTGGGTGCGCGCGCAGCAAGGCTTCGGATCCGAAAAGGCGGCCCTGGAGGACTTCTTCGGAAAGCGGACGAGGGGGCTGGTGGCGAGAGGGCGGCAGGAAAAAATGATGGAGTGATGGAATGATGAACGCACGGAAATCCAGCATCGGCGTTTCCCCATCATTGCATCATTCCATCTTTCGATCACTCTGCCTCGCCCCCAACACGGGCCAAAAATCGCCATTTTCCGTCTGAATATCATTTAAGGCCATCAAGATGACTAACTTGATGACTATATTAAAGGCGTGGAATATCCCCTGCCGGAACCCAACCCGCTGAACGTCGCCGAACTCAAGGCGCACCTGAGCGAATACCTCAATTCCGTGGAGAAGGAGGGCATGGCGTACGTCATCAGCCGTCGCAATGTTCCCATCGCGAAGATCATCCCCGTCGAGGGTCCCGTCAAAAAGAACCGCACCATCCTGGGGCGCAGCGTGGGACAGGGGCATACGGTCGGGGACCTCACGGAACCCATGATCCCATTGGAAGACTGGGAAATGCTCAAACCATGACGATTCAAACGTCGGGGCGCTATCTGCTGGATACCCATGTCATCGTGTGGTCGGAATTGGAGCCGGAGAAACTGACGAGCCCGATCACGGATGCGCTTACGAAGCCGGATGCGACGTTTTTCGTATCCGCATCCAGCGTCGCCGAGATCGCCTGCGCCTTTGAACGTGGGCGAATCCGCCTTGCGCGGCACTGGAAAACGTGGTTTCGGGAAGCCTTGGAGGCCAACGGCTGGACCTATCTCCCCGTGTCGCTCGAAGTCATGGAAGAAGCCTACTCGCTTCCGGGAGCCTTCCATCCCGATCCCGGAGACAGGACGCTTGTCGCGACGGCGCGGGTCGAAAGGCTGACGCTACTGACGGTTGACCGAAAAATCCTCGACTACCCGCACGTCAAGGCGGTGGGGTGAGGAAGGGACTAACCCCGATTCGTTTTCCCTTTCATGTTTCAGGTTTCATCTTTTCATGTTCCCTACGTCCACGCCCTCAATATCAACCACACCGCCGCTGCCGCCAACGCGATGTTGAGCGCGGCGTCGAGGCGCGCGACCCCGTGGTCGCGCGCCGTGTACTCCCCTCCGCGCAGGAGTTTTTTCTCGGTTCCGATCCCGAGGAACGAGGAGACCCCGAGCTTGGCCCCCGCCACCAGGAGAAACGCGACCGGAACCCCGGCCCAGAGCAATGCCCACAAATAGCAGAGCGGGGCGAGGAGGTAAAAGAGCGCGCGCACCGCGCGCAGGCGGAAGCCCGCTCCACCGGCCGCCTCGACCAGGTCGGCGAACACGCGCGACTTCTCGCGCACCTCGTCGTAGCGCGAGAAGAGTTGGTAAGCGTTGGCGCCCGCGTAGATCACGCTGAGGACGGCGGCGACCTTCGCCGCGAGAAGCGTCATCGTCATGTCAACCATCATCCCCGGAGAGCGTGTCCAGCACGCGGTAATAGGATTGCAGCCGGAAATCGGGCACCGCGCCCGCCTCGACGGCTGCGCGCACGGCGCAACCCGGCTCGGAGCGATGCGCGCAGTCGGTGAAGCGGCACTTGCCCGCATAGGGCGCGAAGTCGCGCCAGAGCGCGGCCACGTCGGCGGTTCCGACGCCCCAAAGCCCCAGCTCGCGCAGCCCCGGCGTGTCGATGATGCGGATCAGGTCCGCCCCTTCTCCGGTCGCGTACAAATGGCTCGTGGTGGTTGTATGGCGGCCCTTGCCGTCGCGCCCGCGCACCTCGCCCGTGCGCGGCTCGGCGCCGGGCACGAGGGCGCGGATCAGGGAGCTCTTGCCCGCGCCCGAGGGGCCCGAGAGCACCGCGATGCGCCCGCGCAGGCGCGCGCGCAAGGCGTCGAGGCCCTCGCCCGTCTTCGCCGAGCACGAGACGCGCGCATAGCCGATGGATTCCAGGTAGTCGGCCTCGCGGATCGGTTCGCGGCGCAAGTCCACCTTGTTGACGCAGACGAGCGCCTCGATGCCGAAGTGTTCGGCCACCGCGAGGTAGCGGTCGAGCAGGCGAGGGTTGAAGTCGGGCTGCGCCGCGGCCGAGACGACGACGAGCAAGTCGACATTGGCGGCCAGGATCAGCTCGCGGGCGTGGCGCTCGCCGGGGCCGGGCCGCGAGATCTTCGTCGCGCGCGGCAGCACGGCGGTAATGAGCGGTTCCTGGGACGCGTCACCGGGAAAATATTCGACGCGGTCGCCCACCGCGAAGTTGGAGAACTCCTTGAGGTCGATCTCGGGACTGTAGGCGCACGAGACCTCGCCGCCCCCGTCGTCGCGCACCACGGCGGTGCGCCGTTGCACCTCCACCAGCTGTCCACGGCGCACCGCCGTGGTCACCGGACGATCCTCGCGATCCTCACGCCGCGGCCTCGCGCTCGGCGGACTCGAGCTCGGAGAGCTCGGCATACAGCGCCTCGATCTCGGACGCGTTGGCGTCCTTCTCGGCGGCGAGCTTGCGCAGCGCCTCGGGATCGGTGAAGACCTCCTCGCGGCACAGTTCGGCGTCGATGGCGGCGCTGCGAGCCTCGAGCGCCTCGATGCGCGCGGCCGCCTCGGCCTCGCGCTTCTCGCGGCGCCTTTTCTCTTTATCCGATTCCTTGCGGATCTCGCGCCCCGTAGGTTCGGGCGTGGACGGCGCACGGCCGTGCGCCCCTCCGCCCGAACCCGCGCCGTCAGCCTTGCCGCCCTGCGCCTTCGACTTTCCCGCCGCGCGCGACGCCTCCTGCGCCTCGCGGCGCAGGTCGTCCTCGACCTTGTGCGTGTAGTAGGCGAAGTCGCCGGGGTATTCGGTGATGGTGCCGCCATCGACGCGGATCACGCGGGTGGCGAGCTGCTCGGCGAAGTCGCGGTCGTGCGAGACGAAAACGACGGTGCCGGGATAATCGGCGAGGGCGTCGAGGAGCAGGTCCTTGGAACGCACGTCGAGGTGGTTGGTGGGCTCGTCGAGCAGCAGGGCGTTTCCGGGCGCGAGCAGGAGGCGCGCGAGGCGCACGCGCGCCCTCTCGCCTCCCGAGAGCACGCCGAAGTATTTCTTCGCGTCGTCCCCCGAGAACATCATCGCCCCCAGCGCCGCCCGCGCGGCGCCGTCCCCGGCCAGGGGAAAGGCCTCGCGCAAAATATCGAGGATGGGTTTCTTCTTCTCCTCTTCCGTGGGCTCCACGTACTGCGCGTAGTAACCGGCTCGCAGCGCGCTGCCGCGCCGCAGCTCGCCCTCGGTCGGGGATATCTCCTCCGCGAGCAGCCGCATGAGCGTGGTCTTGCCCGCGCCGTTGGGACCCACGAGGGCCACCTTGTCGCCGGGAAGGATGGTGATGTCGCCGCCCGAGAACACGCGCTTCTCGCCGTAGCGCATTCCGAGGTTCTCGGCCTTCCAGGCCGTCGCGCCCGCGTACTCGATCGCGGGAAAGCGCAGGCGCATCGAAGGCCCCTCGCGCTCCACTTCCACCACCTCGATGCGGTCGCGCTTCTTGATCGCGCTCTTCGCCAGCGTGGCCTTGCTGGCCTTGGCCTTGAACCGGTCGATGAACTTGTTCAGCCGGTCGATCTCGTCCTGCGCCTTGGCCGCGCTCTTCTGCTGCAGCGCCACGCGCATGGCGCGCTCCTCCTCGTACTTCTCGAAGGGCAGCGAGTAGAGGTCCATCTTGCCCATGCGCAGGTCGAGCACGCCCTCGCACACGTTGTCGACGAAGCGGCGGTCGTGGCAGACGAGCAGCATCGAGCCGGGATAGTTGCGTAGGTATCCTTCGAGCCACAGGATCGACTCGAGGTCGAGGTGGTTGGTGGGCTCGTCCAAGAGCAGGCAGTCGGGCTTTTGCAGCAGCAGCTTCGCCAGCGCCACGCGCATCTTCCAGCCGCCCGAGAGTTCCGAGAGCCGCTTGTCCTGCTGTTCGCGCTTGAAGCCAAGGCCGTGCAGCACCGACCTTGCTTCCGCCTCGGCGGTGTAGTAGCCGCCGTGGATCACCGCGTCCTGCAGCGCGTCGAGGTCGCGCATCTCCGCGTCGGTCAGCTCGCGCTCGCCCATCGCATGGTGCAGCGCGTCGAGCTTTTTGGCTTTCTCGATCACATCCGAGAAGGCCTCCAGCGCGCCGGTGAAGGCGGTGGCCTCGTCGTCGAACTCGGCATGCTGCCGGAGCAGGCCCATCTTGAGCCCGCCGGAACGGATCACCTTGCCCGAGTCGGGCGTCTGCTCGCCCATGAGGATGGTGAACAGCGTGGACTTGCCCGAGCCGTTGACGCCCGCGAGGCACAGCCTCCCGCGGTCCGAAAGCTGGAACGAGACGTTGTCCAGGAGGACCCGCGGCCCGTAGGCGAGGGTGATGCCTTGCGCTTCGATCATGAGGGGGGTAAAGGTAGGAATGGGGGGGTACGTTGCGGGCGAAGGATCCCTTGGGGATCCGTTGGAATCGAAGGGTTTTTTGCCCTCACCCCCGGCCCCTCTCCCGCGGGAGAGGGGATTACCGGTCGATGCGCTCTTTAACCTCTCCCCCGGCCCCTCTCCTGAAGGAGAGGGGTGACGCTCCCGCGATCAGCCACCA
>CBFGVC010000035.1:0-14822 GCA_965652255.1 uncultured Fibrobacteria bacterium
ACCTGTTCGGCGACATCATCACCGACCTGGCCTCGATGCTGCAGGGCGGCATGGGTTTCGCGGCCGGCGGCAACATCAACCCCGAGCGCACCTACCCCTCGATGTTCGAGCCCATCCACGGCTCGGCGCCCAAGTACGCGGGCAAGAACGTGATCAACCCGGTCGCGGCCATCGAGACCGCGCGCATGATGCTCGAGCACCTCGGCGAGATCGAGGCGGCGAAGGCCGTGCAGGCCGCGGTGAAGGCCGTGCTGGCCGAGGGCAAGGTGAAGACCCGCGACATGGGCGGCAGCGCCACCACGTCGGAAATCGGCGACGCCATCACGGCGGCGCTATTGTCCGCGAAGTAAGGTCCGCGAAGTAAGGACGGCGAGGTAACTCTCGGCTGACCGTCGACGGCAAACGGTTGTCAGCCGGGCCCGGAAAGCGAAGCGGCGGGGGAATCCTCCCGCCGTTTTGTATTCTGTGCTCCGGCAGTCGTTCGCCGCAAGCTTTCCGCTCCTTGCGTCCCGGAGGTCTTCGTGCTCCTCATGATCCTCGGCCTTCTCTGGCACGTGTTCCCCGTGGCCTCGATGATCCTGCTCGCGCCTTATGGACGCAAGTGGGAAGGCTTCTACATGTCGCTCTTCTTCGGGCCCATCGGGCTGCTCATCGCCTGGCATTGGCGCAAGAGCCTGCGCGAGCGCTGGGTCGATCCCTCGTCGCTGAGGATCTCCCGCGCTTCGTAGGCGGGCCCGGAACCCGGCCCCCGGGGATCCGTGGACGGCGGGAGGAAACCCCCGCGAAATCCTTGATTGTTAACTTACGCCCGCGATTTAGAACCTCGCAGAACGGGCGACCATGCCAGACCCCAATCCGACGCGCGCTTCCGGCGCCTCACTTCCATCCCGCCTGATTGCGGGCTTGCGCGCGAAGCTTCCCGGCGATTGGTGGAAGTGGGTCCTCGTGGTGATCGCGGCGCTCGCGGCCGGTTTCTTCGCGGGCCGGGCGGCGGTGATTTCATCGGGAGCCGTGGAGGCCGTCTCGGGTCGCGTCAAGCTGCGGCCCGGCCCCTGGGGCGAGGTCGAATACCTTCCCATCACCATCGCGGCTCCGCGCAAGCTGCTTCGGGTGCAGGCCGTCGAGGACGAGAGCGTCGAGTGGTACTTTCCCGGACTGAGCCGGGCCGACGTGATGGAGATGTTGACGCGCCTGGGAATCCCCGGTCGCGCGCGCGCGGGCCTCACTTCGGCGTCGGTGCTTTCGGTGCACCCCCAAGGCGTGAAGCTGATGCCGTCCTGCGAGGATGTGCGCGCCCTCGGCGAGTCCGGGCGGCTGGGCATCTACGAGGTGCTCTCGCGTTTTTCGACGGAGAACGGGCCGAACAAGTGGGAGTTCCTGGCTTCCTACCTCGGCACGCTCGGAAAGTTCGGCGTGTCGCGCGCTTCGGCGCGGGCTTTGGAGGAGGTCAGCGCGCGCCACGGGAGGCACGTGGTCACCTATGCCATGCCCTGCGTGCTTTCCGCGATATCCTCGCAGGATGAAAAGGTGGGCATGATGAAGGCGCTCTCGCAGCAGCCGAGCATGTTGGTTCGCCTGAAGGTTTCCCCCCGTTCGGACGTGCAGGCGCTGGGAGCGTACTGGGGGCGGGGCCTGTGGGGAACCGATGTCGAGGCGATCCTGGAGTCGTTGCGCATGCGGCCCGACGGGGGCGCCGTCAACATCCTCGAGCTCTTGCCGCCGCTTCCGGCCTCGCTGCTGCACAGCTATCCGGTGCCTCACAACTTCCTGAAGGGGCCCGAAGAGATCAAGAACTGCTCCTGGACGGCCCTGAACTTTTTCCGCGACGAACCTCGGCCGGAGTACGCCGACCAGCAGGAGATGATCCGGACGTTGGCGGAGGAATACCTGCCCGTGTTCTCGGATCCCCGCTACGGGGACGTCGCCATCTTCCTCACCCCGGACAGGGAGATCCGCCATGCGGCGGTGTACCTCGCCGACGACCTGTACTTCACGAAGAACGGCGACAACCCGTGGCACCCGTGGGTGTATTCCACCGCGGCCGACATGATCGAGAGCTTTTCCTTCGGCCTCGGCGAGGGACAAACCCTCTCGATCCACTACTTCCGCGGCAAGAACCTCTGAGACGGGTCAGGACTTCCCGGCCGCCAGCCAGGCCCAGCCCGCCAGAAACAGCAGTCCCCCGACCGGCGTGACGGCTCCGAGCGGTCGGATGCCCGTGAGAACGAGCGCGTAGAGGCTGCCCGAGAAGACCAGCACGCCCGCCAAGAGCAGCCAGCCTCCGGTCCGGACGTTCGCGCCCGCGTCGCCGGAGCTGCGGGCGTAAAGTCCGAGCGAGAACAGGGCGAGGGCGTGCAGCAAGTGGTAGAGCACGGCGGTGTTCCAGGTCTGCAGGTATTCGGCAGAAACCTTGTCGCGCAGCGCATGCGCGCCGAAGGCGCCGAGGGCCACGCCCGCGAAGGCGAGGAGGGATCCGAGGCGGAGGAAGGTCATGGCAACTCCGGGGGGGAGGGACAGCATGGCATCACAACATCACGGCAATAGAACAATGCAACAATAGAACAATGCAACAATAGAACAATGCAACAATAGAACAATGGAGCGGAGTGAGGTTGGAGTGAAGAAAAGAGATTGTGCTGCGCGTGGCCTGCGTTTGTTGTTGTGATGCTGTGATGCCGTGATGCCGCCCGTTTCGTGCGCCGTTGTTCCGTTGTTCTATTGTTCTATTGTTCTATTGTTCTATTGTCGCACTGTCGTTTTCAGACTTCCCCCACCTCATCCTTTCTCACGTACCCGCCCCGGCCGTCGGGGAGCTTGACCGAAAGCCATTCTCCGTGGCGCCCCACGATGGAGAACGCCGTGCCTTCGTGGGCCTGGAAGAGAAGCTCGTAGCCTTCGCCGGGACCGCTGCGCAGGTCGATGGAAGGAACCAGCACGACCGCGCGCGCCGCGTTCTCGTGGCGGTGGAGCTTGTAGGCGAGGGAGGGGGAGAAGACGAGCAGGAGCGCGAAGGCGATGGCGCCGACGATCCTCGCGGCGAGGCGGGCGGCCCCGGAAAGGAAGATCGCGACCCCCAGGGCGAGAAAGCCGGCGGCCCAGAGGGCCAATGCGAACCAGGTTCCCGCGCGGGGAGAATAGGCCGAATGCGCGCGCCACAAAAACCGGGTGAACGGATCGGCGGGAGGCTCCAGGGCCTTGTCAACGGTTCGCGCCCGCGCGAAGTCGAGGTTGTGGAGGACGTCGGGGTCGGTGGGCGCGAGCTTGCGCGCGCGCTCGTAGCGCAGGATCGCCTCTCCGAGCCGGCCTTGGCGGAAGAGCGCGTTTCCGAGGTTGTATTCGAGGCGCGCGTCGGAGGCGCCGAGCTCCGAGGCGCGGCCGTAGGCGGAAGCCGCCGCGGCGAAGTCGCCGCGCTCGTAGGCCGCGTTCCCCTCCCGGAACGCGCTCGTGGCCGCATCCAGGTCCGGGCGCGCGGCGGGCGAGGGCGCGGCCAGGGTCCAGAGCGCGAGCGCGGCGAGGAGAGTCCGATGAAGGTTCATCCCAACTCCTTGTCGAGCCGTTCCAGCAGCGTTTCGGCCGCCGCGAGATCGCGGCGCATCTCCTCGTCCGGCGGGCTCATGCCTGCGAACTGCACGAGGTCGCAGCGCTGCAGCAGCGCGTCGTAGGCCGCCGCCGTCTCGGGCGTCGAGCCCTGCTTCGCCAGGATGGCGGTCGCCTCCGTGATCCTTAGGCCGCGGAACTCGCGGTTGAGCTTGTCGCTGGGGAATGCGATCACCGCCTCGGAGAGGGCGCGGTAGAAGTCGCGCGGGCGGCCCGATTCCATCGCCTCGCGCGCGGCCCTGAGGCGCCGCCGCCGTGCCGCGGCCGCCCGGCTTCGCCGGGACCAGGCCGCATCGCTCCTCAACCGCTCGGCGCGGCGGCCCAGGAAAAGCGCGGCGGCGAAGGCGAGCGGCGCCAGCAGCGCGAGCGCGAGGAACCCGGCGCCGCGGTGGGGCAGCGCGGCATCGTCGCGCAGGCGGAAATCCCCGGTCTTGATGTGGCGGATGTCGGAGCCGATCTCCGCGATCGCCCGGGGCGCGGCGAAGGGCACCGCGGCGGCTCCGGGTTTTCCGGGCGTCACCCGCAGTTCGAGCGGTTCCGATTCGGCCAGGGCGTACACGCCGCGCGCGGGATCGAAGTAGGGAAAGGAAACCGCCCCCAGGGAGAAGCTTCCCTCCCTTCCCGGGATCAGCACGTACTTGAAGGTGCGCGTCGTCCAGAGCGTGGCGCCCTCCGCCGCGCTCGTCCCCGACTCTTCGGGCTCGTACACTTCGAAACCGGCGAGGTCCGGAAGCACGGGGCGCGTGATGGACTTGGGCTGGCCGTCGCCCCGGATGACGACGGTGAGGGTGACAGGCTCTCCCGCGGGCGCGACCGCCTTGTCGAGCGAGGCGCGCAGCGAATGGCGGCCCACCGATCCGGTGAATCCCTCGGGCGCGCCGGAAGGCAACGGTTGCACCTGCAGGCGCAACGGCGAGGCGGTGGCGGTCTGGGTGATGAGCGCGGCGCCGCCGCCGAAGAAAGCGTCGAACATCGACATGGGGTCGGGAGGACCGGGCCGGAGACGGCGATATTCCACGGGAATGCCCTCCAGCACGGCGGGCCCGGCGATAAGGGGGAACAGCGCGATGCGCACGTCGAAGACCGGAACCTCGCGCCCGTCCACCACGGCGGTCGTCCGGGCGATCTCGCGGTCGAGCTGCTGGAAGAAGAATTTCTCGCCCACGCGCTTTTGCAGGTCTTGGGGGAGGTTGATGGATTGCACCCCCTCGCCCGGGATGATGCGCAGCGTGTAGAGCACCTGCTCGCCCGCGTACGCGCGGCTCTTGCTCACGGAGGTTCGCGTGGCGACGCCGGGCTCGGCCTTCGTCACCGTGACCGCGGCCCGTCCCAGGTCCTTCTCGAACCCCCCGTGCGCGTAGCGAATGGGGCCGAGCGTATAGGTCCCGCCCTCGCGCGCCGTGAGCGTGAACGTGAAGTCGGTGACGAAGCTCTCGCTGCGGCTCACCACGCCGTTCACGATCGTCGTCTGGGAACTGGTGGAGGTCCCGGTGGACCGCGCGACCGAGAAACCCTCGAGCCCTTCCACCGTGGGCCATGGAAGGTTCTCGCGCTTGTCCGCGGTCACCCGCACCGTGAGCCGGAAGGCTTCCCCGGTTATCACGCGCGTCGCGCTCAGCGAGGCCTCGGCCGAGATGACGGCCGCGCGCGCGGCCGCGGGGGCGAGGCACAGCGCCGCGGCGAGCAGGATCGCCCAAGGCGAGGCGGCAAGGGACGGAAAGCGGGGCATCACCAATCCTGTTCGGTTCCGGCGCGGGTGCGGATCGCGCGGCGGCGCTCCGCCTGTTCCTTCTTCTCGTCGTCGGCGAACGAATTTAACAAGCGCTCCGCTTCCTCGCGGCTCATCTGGCCGGGCTGCGGACGTTCCTCGCGATCGCTTCCCTCGGGACGATCCGGATCCCGGCCGGAGCCGGGCGGGGGCTCCTTCGCCCTCCGGTCTTCGTCGGGGTTCGGCCGGTCGTTCGGGTCTTCCGGTTGGCTTCGGTCGCCTTGATCGCGATCCTGCGGACCTTCCGACTCGTTGCGGTCGCGATCGCCGTCGCTTCCGGAGTTTCCCCGCTGCTCGTCCCGCATCTTGCGGATCTGCTCGGCGAGCGCGCGCAGCTTCTCGTCGCCGGGATGGCGGCGCAGCCCTTCCTCGGCCTCGACCCCGGCTTCCTGGAGCTTGCCTTCGACGTATCGGTAGGCCGCGCCGTGGTAATAGTCCGCGGCGGACCTGGCGAGGACGGGCGAGGCCGCGGTCGACAGGCAGAATGCGGCGAGGAGGAACCGGATCACGGCGCCCCCCTTCCCGGCAGGCCCGGGCTCCAGGGGGCGGCGCGCGGATCGCGCGGCGAGGGATCGGAAGGCGTCTCTCCCCGGAGGATCTTTTGGATATCGTCGAGCCGTCGCCGGTGGGAGGCGTACGACGCGGCCGTGCGATCCGACTTCAGGATGGCGTCGAGCACGGCGGCCGCCTCGTCGTAGCGGCGCTCCTGCGCGAGCTGCAGCGCGCGCGCCAAGGCTTCCTTCGCCTTGGCGCTGGGCTCGGGCTGCGGCGGAGGCTCCCCTTGAGGCGGGTTTTGCCGCTGCCGTTCCAGGAGCTCGCGCAGGCGGACGTCGGCCGTCTCCAGGTTGCGGCGCGCGTCCTTCGCGAGGCCTTCGTTCCGGCCGCGGCTGATCCTCACGGCTTTCTTGTACTGCGCCACCGCCTCGCGCAGGTCGGCGATCGCCGCCTGCGCGTCCGCCGAGTCCGCGCCTTCGGCCTTGCGATAAAGGGCGTTGCCCAGGTTGTAGTGGGCCGCCGCGGCGAACCCCGAATCCCCTCCCGACCTTTTCAGGGCGCGCCCGTAGTATTCCGCGGCCTCGGCATAGCGCTTCTGGCGATAGAGCGCGTTGCCGAGGTTGCGCTCCAGCAGCGCCGGCACGGTGTCGTTTTCTTCCAGGGCGCGACCGTATTGGCGGACGGCTTCCTCGTAGTCGCCGTTGCGATAGGCCTTGTCGCCCCGTTGCGCGGGCGTGGCCTCGAGGCCGAGGATCCTCAGGGTTTTCGAAAGCGGGCCCGGCGGGGCCGCGGCCTGCGCCGGCGAACCTGCCGCCAAGGCGGCGAGCAAGCCGAGGGCGGGAAGGAGGGGGCGCGTCACGAGAACCTCCCGCTCCAGGCTTCACGGCGCCGACGGCGATCGGAAATCAGGAATTCGAGGACGAGAAGCGAAAGGGCCAGTCCCAGCGGCAGCTGGAAGCGCTCCTCGCGCCGCGTCACCTGCTCCGCGTCGTAGCTTCGCTTCTCCATGGCGTTGATCTTCTCCAGAACGTCGAGCAACTCGAAGCGACCCGGCCGGGCATGATGGAAATCGCCGCCGGTGGCCCGCGCGATGCGCGCCAGCAATTCCGGGTCGAGGCGCGTCGTCACCATCTCGCCGCGCGCGTCGCGCTTGTACGCCCTGCGCCCCGAGGCGTCCGTCACCGGGATGGGAACGCCCCCGGGAGAACCCACCCCCACCGTGTGCACCACGATCCCGCGCCGGGCCGCTTCCTCGATCATCTCCGGCGTGCGCTTGCCGTGGTCCTCCCCGTCGGTCAGCAGGACGATGGCCCGATGGCGGCCCTCGCCGGGGGGGAAAGCCTTGAGCGCCTCCTCGAGCGCCCGCCCCAGGTCGGTGCCGGGCGCCTCGATGAGGCCCGGCTCGAGCACGTCGAGGAACACCCGGAAGGCCCCGTAGTCGGAGGTGAGCGGGGCTTGCAGGAAGGCATCCCCCGCGAAGGCCACCAGCGCCGCGCGGTCGCCCGCGAGCTTCTCCACGAAGCGCTGGATCTCCTGCTTGCTGCGGGCCAGGCGATTGGGGCGGATGTCCTCCGCCAGCATCGAGAGCGAAACGTCCACCGCGATCACGATGTCGATGCCCTTGCGCTGCACCATCTCCATGCGCGAGCCCCACTGCGGCCGCGCCAGCGCCAGCGACAGGAAGAGCACCGCCCCGGTCAAAAGCGCCGCCTTCGCCAGGCGCCGCGCGCCGCTGGTTCCGGCCGTGAGCCGCGGCAGCATTTCCGGATCGGCGAAGCGGCGCAGGCGCGCGCGGGCGCGCCAGGCGGTCCATGCGATGAAGATCGCCAGCCCGGGCGCGAGGGCGATGAGCCACAGCAGCCGCGCGTCGCCGAAGCCCATCAGGGAGCCCTCCGAAAGCGGGTCCTGGCCAAGAGTATCTCGAGGAGCAGGAGCGCGAGCGCGGCCAGCGCGATTTTCGGGAACAATTCGCTGTAGCGCGTGTAGCGCGAGGCCTTGATCTCGACCTTCTCCAGCCCGTCGATCTCGCGGTAGATGGCCTCGAGCGCCCTCGGATCCTGCGCCCGGAAATACCGCCCGCCGGTGGCGGTCGCGATCTCGCGCAGGGTTTTCTCGTCGATCTCCGTGCGCAGGGTCACCACGCGGCGGCCCACGACGGGGTCGTCGATCTCGATCGGATGCTCGCCCTCGCGGCCGACGCCCACCGTGTAAATGCGGATCCCCAGCGCCTGCGCGGCCTTGGCGGCCGTCGCGGGGGTCACCTCGCCGGCGTTGTTCACCCCGTCGGTGAGGAGGATCATCACCTTGCCCTGCGTGCCCTCCCCCCGCAGCCGGTTCGCCGCGTTGAGGATGCCGGTGCCTATGGCGGTCCCGTCCTCCACGCGGCCGAAATCCACCTGCCGGAGCAGGCCGACGAGCACGTCGTGGTCGAGGGTCGGCGGGCATTGCGTATAGCTTCGGCCCGCGAAGACCACGAGCGAAATGCGGTCGTGCTTCCGCCCCTTCACGAACTCCTCCATGACCCCCTTGGCCGCGGCCAGGCGGTTGGGCCGGAAATCCATCGCCTTCATCGAGGTCGAGACGTCGAGCACGAGCGCGATGTCGAGGCCCAGCGATTCGACCTGCTCGATGCTTTCGCCCGACTGCGGCCGCGCCAGCGCGACGATCAGGAGCGAAAGCGCGCAAAGGCGCAGGACGAGCGGCAGTCGGCGCAAGCGCTGCGCCCATCCTCCCGGCAGGTCTCGCAATTCGCCCGCGCCGGGAAAACGGATGCTCGCCCGGCGCCGGTCCTCGCGACGCAGTCCGTACCATGCCAGCAGCGGGATGAGGAGGAGGCCCCAAAGGATCCAGGGGCTTTGGAAATGCGGCACGAGCGCGGACAGGGGGGCGGGCCAGCTCACGCGGGCCTCCCTTCGCCGGGGGGCGCGTCGGTTGCGACGGGGGTCGTTTCCCGCACGAAGGCGCGGACCTCCGCGATGCGGCGGTTCGCCTCGCCGACCCCGATCCGCGCATCGGCGAACTTGACGCGATCGAGCGCCTCGCAGGATTCAAGCAGCCATTCCTCGTGTTCCGCGGCCAGGGGCAAGGGCTTCACGCGCTCCATCAGCTCGCTCGTCGTCGCTTCCAGCGCGTCCACGCCGAAGCGCGCGGCCAGGTAGCCGCGCACGATTTCCGAAAGCGCGAAGGCGAACTCGCGCGACGGCAGCGCGCTCGTCTCCAGTTGGCGCAGCCGGGCGAGCGCCGCCTCGTCCGGAGTCGCCTCGCGCGCCTTCGTCGCCGCGGCCGGCCTCGGCCGGTTCTTCCGGCGCCTTACGAAGTACAGGATCGCGGCGATCGCCGCGAGGAGGAGGGGAATGCCCCAAGGGAAGGCGCGCGGGAGCCGCTCCCGATCCCGGATGTCGGCGATTTCCTCCGCGTCTGCGGGCGCCGTTGCCACGACGGAGACGCGCGTGGGCTGGGTGTAGAGCACGAGGGCCGCGGTGTCATCGCCGACGCGGATCTCGACGCGCTGGGGCGGCAAGGTGTCGTCGCCGGGGGTCCATGCCGTCAGCGTGAGAGCGCGGGTCGCGGTCACCCGGCCGTCGGCCCCGGTGTCCAGCGAGGCCGCGAAATCTTCCACCTCGAACCTTCCCGTGTTCCCGCGCAACGCGGGCATTTCCGCACGTGCTTCGACGGGATGCGTCACCGTGACGACGTACCGCAGCGGTTCGCCGACCACGACCTCGGAGGGTTCGACATGGGCGGAGAGGGAGATGTCCGCGGCCGCGAAGGCCGAACAGGCGAGGAGCGCCGTCATCGCGACGAGGATGCGTAGTGCGGTCGGGAGTCGGGTGTCGGGTGTCGGGAGGGGGGACACGTTGTCGTGGGCATGGATGCACCATAAGGGAGACCCATGGGCCGCCCACACCGGGTTCTCCCGCCTCCCGCCTCCCGACACCCGGCTCTCCCTACCCATGCGTCTTCGTCCTCTTGCGAAAATAACGGATCAACGGGCGCACGGTGTCGTCGTAGTCGGGTTCGGGCGTGATTTCCACCGCGTCGGTTCCCGTGCGCCGCAGGATCTCGCGCAGGCGCGCGTCGCCGGCGCGGGCGCGGGCCGCGTAGGCCTCGCGCAGCGCGCGGCTTCCGGTGTCGAGCAGCACGGGTTCGCCCGTCTCGGCGTCCTCCAGTTCGATGAATCCGGCATCGGGCAGCTCGCGCTCGCGCCGGTCGCGCACGCGGATCGCCACCGCATCGTGCCGGCGCCGGAGCATGCGCAGGGGACGCTCGAAGTCGGGCGCGTCGAAGTCCGACACGACGAAGACCACGGCGCGCCGCCGCAGGAGCTTGTCGGCGCGGGTGATGGCGTCGGCGAGGTTGGTGCCGCGGCGGCGCGGCTTGTGGTAGAGCAGCTCGCGGATCACGCGCAGGACGTGCTTGCGTCCCTTGCGCGGCGGGATGAAGCGCTCCACCTCCGAGGTGAAGATCAGGAGGCCGACGCGGTCGTTGTTGCGCACGGCCGAGAAGGCCAGCAGCGCGCTCAGGGTGGCCATCAGTTCGCCCTTCATCTCGCGGCGGCTGCCGAACTCCCCCGATCCCGACGCGTCCACCACCAGGAGCACGGTGAGTTCCCGCTCCTCGGTGTAGGTCTTCACGAATGGATGCCCCTGCCGGGCGGTGACGTTCCAGTCGATGGCCCGCACCTCGTCCCCGGGCACGTATTCGCGCACTTCGGCGAACTCCATCCCCCGGCCCCGGAACGACGACGAGTAGGCGCCGGACAGCACGGAGTCCACCGTGCCGCGCGCGCGGATCTCGATCTGCCGGACCTTGCGGAGGATTTCGGAGGGAATCATCGAAGAGTGAAGTAAGAAGAGTGAATGGTGAAGGGAAAGGAGTGAATGGTGAAGGGAAAGGGGGCGTCGAGGGGCGGGACGCAGTCGCGGGCGCGGGGCGGGCGGGAGGGGAATTTCATGAGGCTGTGTTCGTGTTTACTTCACCCTTCTCTCTTCCCGCTTCACTCTTCGCATCACGGCACTTCCACCTTGTCGAACACCCTCTGGACCACGTTCTCGGCGCGCACGTCCTCGGCCTCGGCCTCGTAGGTGAGCAGCACGCGGTGGCGCATCACGTCCATTCCCACGGCCTTGACGTCCTCGGGCGTCACGTAGGCGCGGCCGCGCAGGAGGGCGTGCGCCTTGGAGGCCCGCGCCAGGCTGATGCTGGTGCGGGGCGAGGCGCCGTACTCGATGAGCGGCGCGAGGTCCTTGAGGCCGGCGGCCGCGGGGTCGCGGGTGGCCGCGACGAGGTTCACGATGTAATCGAGGACGCGATCGTCCATGTACACCGAGGCCGCCAGCCTGCGGCAGCGCAGGATGTCCTCTTCCGTCGCGACGCGCTTCGCGTCCTCGAGCCCCGGTCCCGACACGAGGTTGACGATGGCCTTTTCCTCCTCGGCGGTGGGGTAACCCATCACCACCTTCAGCATGAAGCGGTCCACCTGCGCCTCGGGGAGGGGATAGGTGCCTTCCTGCTCCAGGGGATTCTGCGTCGCAAGCACCAGGAACAGGCGCGGCAGGTCGTAGGTGGTGTCGCCGATGGTGACGTGCTTCTCCTGCATGGCCTCCAGCAGCGCCGATTGCACCTTGGAGGGAGCGCGGTTGATTTCGTCCGCGAGCACGATGTTGGCGAAGACCGGGCCGCGCCGCACGTTGAACTCGCCGCTCTTGGGGTTGAAGATCAGCGTGCCCACGAGGTCGGCGGGCAGGAGGTCGGGGGTGAACTGCACGCGGCTGAAGTGCCCCGAGATCGCGCCGGCAAGGGCCTTGACCGCCGTCGTCTTGGCGAGGCCGGGCACGCCCTCGAGCAGCACGTGGCCGTCGGCCAGCATGCCGATCACCAGGCTCTCGAGCATGTGGCGCTGGCCCACCACGGTGCGGCTCATTTCGTCGAGGATGCCGCGCAGGAAGGCGCCCTCGCGGCGCACGTCCTCGGCGAGGCTTTGCAGGTCAGGCGGTGACGGGTTGGCCATGTTCGATTCCTTCGCTTGGGTTCAGGCAATTTTTCAGGTGGCGGCAGGCTTCCCTCAGGGCATCCGGATCCCGGCGCGGGCCCGCGTAGCGTGCCTCATGGAACAGTTCCCGGAGCGCTTCCCAGCCCGCGCGCTCCTCGGGGCCGATGTCGCGCGGCCTGGAAAGGTACTGATCGAGCGCGGCCTCGAAGCGGACGTTTTCGGGGCGACCGACGCCGAGCCGGCGGCAGAGGAAACGCGTGCAAAGCCGCTCGGCGTCGGTCGCCCAAGCGCGGAAGTCGGCGCTTTCGCAGCGCTTCCGCAACAAGGCGATCTCCGCGCCGATGGCGGTTTCCGGCGCCGCGGGCGTCGTCGCCCGCTTGCCGGCCCGAAGCAGCCGTCCCGTCGCGAAGGCCAGGGCCGTCGCGACGGCGAGCAGCAGGGCGACCCGGAACGATGCCCGCCGCGCCAGCGGCGCCCGGGCGGGAGTGATGTCGATCGCCGCTCCGGGCACGTTCACCGCCTCGTCGCGCCCGGTGAGGCCGTTGCGGTAGCGGAGCACGAAGGGCGCCACGCGCGCCGTGCCCGGCTCGCGCGCGACGAGGGCGAACACGTATTCGGTCACGTTGGTGCTCCGGCCTTCGGCGACGGTCTTGCGGTGCGAGGTGGAGGCGCCGGCGGAGTGGAATCCGGGCGTTTCGAGCCGGTCCAGCGGCAAGAGCATCACCGCCGCGGGAACGTCCTCCCACTGGACGCTGAGGCGATAGAAGACCGTGTCACCCGTCCGCGCGGCCTCGACATCGAAGGCGCCTTGCGCGCTCAGGCGCAACGGGCGCGGGGTCGGCTCGGGCCCGGCCTCGGCCGCCGGGTGGGCCGGAAGGCAGAGAACGGCCGCGAGACAGGATGCCGGAAGAATGCCTCTCATGATGCGGAACGGTTGCGGAACGCGGTTCGAACGGCGCATCGACGATCCGGATGCGCCGGGGCAAACTACCAAAGATTTTATCTTGCCGCCATGCTCTCCCCGGCCCGCGCCTCCTTGCTCGAAAACCTGGTGGATCGTTTGGCCGGGCTTCCGTCCATCGGCCGAAAGTCCGCCCAGCGCCTGGCCCACCACGTGCTGGAGGCGCCCCTCGACGAGGTCGAGGCGCTGGGACGCGCCTTGGTCGAGGCGCGGCGAGGGGTGAGGCCTTGCGCGAAGTGCGGCAACCATGCCGAAGCCGACCTCTGTCCGGTGTGCCTCGACGCGCGCCGCGACGCGTCGCTGGTCTGCGTGGTGGAGCGCCCGGCAGACGTCTCCGCCTTCGAAAAACTGGGCAGCTACCGGGGGCTTTACCACGTGCTGGGGGGAACGCTGTCCCCGATCGACGGGGTTGGCCCGGGCGACCTTCGCCTCGATTCGCTCTTCGCGCGCTGCGCCGCCGAAGGCGTCGGCGAGGTGATCCTGGCGCTCGGCACCCATGCCGACGGCGAGGCGACCTCGGCCTACATCGTCCAGCGCCTGCAAGGCAAGGACGGCACGGGACCGCGCGTCTCGCGCCTCGCCCGCGGCTTGCCCGCGGGCAGCGACCTGGAGTTCGTCGACGAGCTCACGATGAAGCGGGCGCTGGACGGGAGGGTGGCGTTGGAGGCGAAGGGTTGATCGGGATTCGTTGCGGTTTGACCTTCGCCGGCTGGGGTCTTCGAGGACGAATCGCCTCACCCCGGCCTGCGCCGGGGCAGGCTCCCACCCCCGGCGCCTTCGGCGCTACCCCCTCCCCTCTCCTCGCGTGAAATCAAATTCTCATGGCGCACTGCGAGGAGAGGGGAGGGGGCGTGACTTGTTTCTTGACGCTTCGGAGTGGAAAACCGTTCCCCCCTCTCCATCCTCGCGCAGCGTTGGATGGAGAGGGGCCGGGGGTGAGGCGCGTAGCGACGAAGCATTGATGGCGAAGAATTCCGAACGAAAGAAACGACCCGAAGAAAGCCCCCATGAAAATCACCTCCGCCGAACTCATCGCCAGCGCCGCCGACTTCCCCGGCTTTCCCAAGGACGGCCTGCCGCAAATCGCGCTCGCGGGCCGCTCCAACGCGGGCAAGTCGTCGCTCATCAACGCGCTGTGCGGCACCAAGTCGCTCGCGCGCTCCAGCCAGACCCCGGGCAAGACCCAGCTCCTTAACTTCTACCGCATCAACAACGCGTTTTACCTCGTCGACCTTCCCGGCTTCGGCTATGCGAAGGTCGATCCGGCCACGCGCTTCAAGATGGAAGTGCTGCTCCACAATTACGTCAAGGACGCCCCGGAACTTCGCGGCATCCTGTACCTCGTCGATCCCCGCGTGCCCGACAGTCCCATCGACCACGGCGCGCTGGAGTGGATGACGGAGAGCGAGCGCCCCGTCCTGGTGCTCGCCTCCAAGGCCGACAAGCTGGGAAAAAACGACCTTCGCGCCGCCTTGGCCTCCATCGCGCGGAACCACGACCTGCCCGAACCCCCGTTGCCCGTGAGCGCGCAGGCTCGGAGCGGGTTCGAGGCCCTGTGGGAGCAGGTGGAAATGCTGCTGGGGGAGTGAGGCCGCGACCGGGCACTTGCTTGGGCCCGGCTCATTTGCGACCTTGTTGCCCATGCTTCGGTCCCGCCTCCTGACGCAGCGCTTGCCGCTGATCGCCGCGACGCTCGCCTTCGAGGCCGTGTTCGCGGCCAACCTGCAGACGCAGGATTTGCTGTTCATCTCCCGCCACCGCAACCCGGTCGCGGTGGAGTCGGACGACAAGACCGCCTACGTGCTCACCGAGGGCGGGGTGCTCATGTACGACTACCGCCGCCGTCAGTGGCAGGACAACATCGCGGCCGGGCGGGGAGTCCGGGACATCGCCTTCACCCCGGCGCAGAACCGTCTCCTGATGCAAACCGCCGACGGCACGGTGCTCGAGTACAACCCGGCGTTCCGCCGCGTGAACGTCTCTTCCCAGGCCTTCCAGAAGCAGGCGAC
>CBFGVC010000036.1:0-14606 GCA_965652255.1 uncultured Fibrobacteria bacterium
GTCCTCCAACTCTGGCGAGCCAAGGGCATCGCATTGACCGCTGACCGAGGGAAGTCGAGGGCAGCGGCCCTATTCCGCCGTCGCCGAAATTTCCTCGAGATTCGTGATCTCGAAACTCGGCCCCAAGGGCGCGCGGATGAGGGTGTGGGGAAACCCGAGAACGGGATCGTAGACCACCACCACGCCGGAGGGCCAGAGCCGGGGAGGTTCTTGGGTTGAGTCAGGAATGACGACCCAATAAAGGAGGGTATCGCGGGTGATGCGCAGGGAATCCGAGACGGGATCCGGCGCGAACAGGCTCGGCGGCGGCGACATTCCGATCATGCTGTCGATCCGGGAGAAGAATCCCTCGATGGCCGGAGGATACGAAATACGTCCGATGATTTCGTACTCATCATCCCGGCGGACAAGATCGCAAAAGGAGGTGTCGACGGCGACCCGGCAGGTGCCCGAATAACCCGGCGAGAGCAGGTCCTCGCGGTACGCAAGCGTGTACTGGTAGTACGGAAGACCCTTCTTCTGCCACTTTTCCCGCTGCAAATTGTTTTTCTGTAGCGCCTTTCTCGAAGCGGAGGCCTTGTCGCCATCCGAGCCGAAGAAGCATGCGGAAAGCGCGACGGAGAGGAGCGCGGCAGTGAAAAACGACAGGGTCGGGCGAGAGGTTGGCATGGCAATCGGGATTGGGCTTGCAGGAACGTTACCAACTTCCGCCAGTGCTTGGGATGCTACCTTCCCCCGCCATGCCCCGCCACGGTTTGCCGCGAAATTCCTCCCTGCCGACCTTCGCCCTCGCCCTCGCCGGCTCGCTCCTCCTCTTCCCCGCCGCCGGGGCGGCGGAAAACCCGGTTCCCGCGAATGCCCCGGACACCCTGACGACCGCGACGGATACCGTAAAAGCCGACACGACCGCGCAGAAGCCCCCCGTCATCGTTCCCGACTCCTCGTGGCGCCTTCCAAGGGACATCCGCGCCCTCGGCTGCGAGGCGATCCAGGAATATCCCGAAACGCCCGGGCAATGCTGGCGGCAAAGCCCGCGCCGGGCGCTCGTCGAAACCGGATTCCCCGGAATCCGCGCGCTCGAATGGAACCTCAGCGGCCTCGAGCCCGCGCGCACCGAGGCGTTCTACCAGGCCGCGCTCGCGCAATCGCCGTACGGAACCGGAGGACACGCGCCCTTCGAGGCGTATGAATCGCACGGCGCGGGCAGGGCGCATGTCGAGCTGTGGGTTCCGGTGCAGCCGCTGGACACGCCCGTCACCGACTTGCACTGGACGCGGGGGGCGCTGCTGCTCAACCAGTTCGGCGTTCGCCTCCGGAGGATGGTCGGCAACCGGGCCTACGCGGGCTTCGATTTCTACTCCAACACCGGCGACAAGCAAGCTTACGATTATGCCTTCCAGGTGCACCAGCCCTACATCGGCATGGGGCGCGACAGCGTCTCGATGGTCATCACCGACACCTCGCACGGGATCAGCACGCAGCAGGCGCGCCCGCGGCTCGGCTGGTGGCTGGGGCCGCGCACCGTGGTCGAAGCCTACGCCGACTGGATGTCCAACTCCACCTCGATGGCGAACCCCACGAACCCGGGCGCGAACGATTCGGTCCAGCTGCTCTACCCCGCCTCCTTCGACGCGTCCACCTACGGCGCCGTGTTCGCGCATGCCGACGGGGATCACGCCTTCAAGCTCGCGTTGCGGCACGGCGCATGGGAGCGGCGCCTTTCTCCCAGGGGCGACACGACGGGGGCATCCTTCGAGGGCGCATCGGGCTCCCGGTCCGCGTTCGACGGCGAATGGGCATGGCGCGCGCTGCCGGGAGAACCGCGCCTCGCCTTGCGCGCCGAGCGCACCGTGCAGGACGGCGCGCTGTGGACGCAAGGCGTCGCGGGCGGCGTCGCCCAAGGCGCGACGGGAGATCGCCAGTCGGTCGAGATCGACGCGCGCCTCGACTTCGGGCTCGTGACGCTCGCCTTGCGCGGCGAAGGCGCGCGCCGCAACCGTCCCGATGGCGTCACCGAGATGCTGGGCGGAGGCGATGCCGACGCCGCCTTGCTCCTGCCGATGGGATTCCGCCTCACGGGCGGCGCGGGCTGGCTGCGCGAAGGCGCGCCCGAGGAATTCCTCTTCCGCAACCAGCCCGCCTTGGGCCTGTACCCGAGCCCGGGCCTCGCGCCGCGCGCGCAAACGCGCCTTGGCGCGGGGGCGGGTTGGGAGAGCCGCCGCCTTGCTGTCGGCGGCGAGCTGGAGCGGCACCTGTTCACGGACAACTGGCTGCCTCGCGCCTTGCCGCATCCCGACGTGTGCTTTCTCATCGCCGACTCGCTCGCCTACCCGCTCGAGAACGCGATCGGGAACCCCTCATGCGTCGGCGCGGAGAGCCTGCCCGACTCGCTGGCCCTCGGCCGCGCCAACTATCGCGAGGAGACGCGCGACCTCGCCCACCTCTCGCTGCGCCTGTCGCTTGGCAACTGGCGGCTCTCGCTGCGCAACACCTACCTCCTCGCGAACTCCATCCGCGACCCGCGCCTGGGCTTCGCCGCCGAGAACTGGACGCTGCCGCAGAACGTGTTCAAGGGCCAGTTGCTCTGGCGGCGCATCGTGCTCGACGGCAAGCTCGGCCTGCAGACGCGCTGGGACTGGGACTGGTTCTCGGACCGCTACGTCTTCGCCTCCGACCTGGACGGCACCTCGCGCCCGGTTTACCTCGACGAATACCTCGCCCTCGACTTCACCGCGCAGATGGAGATCAAGACCTTCCTGCTTTACTTCCGCGCCATGAACCTTTACCACGATCGCTACGCCACGGAGGCGGGAGTGCACCCTCCGGGCGCGAACTTCCGGTTCGGGGTGGACTGGCGGCTACGGAACTAACGACGGGAATTGCAATAGAACAATGCAGCAATAGAACAATGGAAAACAGGCCTCAGTTCAACCCTGCCTTCATTGATGTCGCATTGTTTCATTGTTGCATTGTTGCATTGTTCTATTGCTGCATTGTTCTATTGCCACATTGTCTTCCCCTGCCCCCGAAGGATCCCGGACGAAGCCTCGCCATCGAAAGTATTTTCCCCCCATGCAAAACCCCGTCGCCGACGACCTGATCGCGTTCCTGAACGCCTCCCCCACTCCTTGGCACGCCGTCGCGGAGGCCGCCCGGCGGCTCGAGGCCGCGGGAGCCAATAGGCTGAAGGAAGAAGAACCCTGGTCGCTGGCGCCGGGGCGCGCGGCCTTCGTGGCGCGCGGCGGCACGCTCATCGCCCTTCGCGTGCCGGACGCCTTCTCGGTGCGCAAGCCCCTGCCCTTCCGCATCGCGGCGGCGCACACCGACAGCCCGGGCCTGCGCCTCAAGCCGCGACCGCTGCCTCCACTGCACGGCTATCGCCGCTGGGGCGTGGAGGTGTACGGCGGCGCGCTGTACAACTCTTGGCTCGACCGCGACCTCGGCATCGCGGGCCGGGCCTTCGTGGCGGGCTCGCCAAGCCCTCAAGAGGCGCGGCTCATCCGCATCGACGACGCGCCCATCCGCATTCCGCAGCTGGCCATCCACCTCGACCGCGGGGTGAACGACCAAGGCCTCATGCTGAATGCCGAGAAGCACCTCGTCCCCGTCCTTGGAAGGGAAGGCGGGGAGTCGCTGGAGGCGCGGCTGGAGAATGCGCTCGGCGTTCCCTTCACCGACCTCTCCTTCGAGCTGTGCCTGTACGACTTGCAGCCCGCGGCCTACGGCGGACTCGGGAGCGAATTCATTCACTCGGGACGCCTCGACAACCTCGCCATGTGCCATGCGGCGCTCTCGGCCTTCCTGTCGGGGGATGCGGGCGCGGGCGCCATCCAGGTGGCCGCGCTATTCGACCACGAGGAGGTGGGCTCGGTCTCGGGCCACGGGGCGGGGTCCTCCTTCCTCGCCGCGACGCTGGAGCGCGCGGCCCTGGCGCTCGGGGTCGACCGCGAGGCGTGGCTGCGGCTCCTGCCGCAGTCGTTCCTGCTCTCGGCCGACATGGCTCATGCCTTGCACCCCAATTACCCCGACAGGCATGACGGCGCGCACTTTCCGCTCCCGAACGGCGGCCCGGTGCTCAAGGCCAACGCCAACGCCCGCTATGCGACCGACGCGGCGTCGGGCGCGCGCTTCCGGGACTGGGCGCGGCGGGCCGGGGTTCCGGTGCAGGATTTCATCAACCGCGCCGACCTCGCCTGCGGCTCGACGCTTGGCCCGCTGGTGGCCTCGGAACTCGGCATCCCGGCCGTGGACGTCGGCAGCGCGATGCTCTCGATGCATAGCGCGCGGGAGATGTGCGGCGCCGACGACCCGGCGATGATGGCGAAGGCGATGGGCCGGTTCTTCGGGGAGTGAAGGGGAAATATGAAATCGGAAATCGGAAATATGAAAGAAAAACAAGACAGCCGGAAGACTCCTCCGAACCTGGCGGTCTTTTCATTTTTCTGATTTCCGATTTCATATTTCCGATCTCAAAAAAAGGCCGCCGGGTATACCCGGCGGCCTTTTTGCTTGCGAAGAGTCTTTCCCTTACCAGTTCGTCTTGCGCACCCAGGTGCCTTCGTCGATCCACAGCGACGAGGCCGCGGGATCGAAGGCGCCGACGTACTGCACGGCGTCGAAGCCCTTGCCGGTGGGCAGGGCCACCGCGCCGGCGATGGCGCGGTTCGGCTTCGGGTTCGTGCGGGTCACGGTCAGACCGGCCGTGTCGGACAGGAACCAGGTGTTGATCTTGTCGATCGCAGCCTGCCGGGTTGCGACCGAGTCCGTCAGACCGGCTGCCGCGGACACATTCACGCGTCCGCCGTTGCCCCAAGCCGCAAGTCCGTAAGCCTTCAGCGAGTCGTTGTTCACCAGACGGATGCTTGTGTTGCCGTCCACGCGAACCGCGACGCCGCTTGGGGTGCCGGTGCCGAAGCCGGTGACGATCGAGTTGTAGATCTGGCTGCCGACGCCGCGGCGGAGGCGCATGCCGTTCCAGCTACTCGTGCCGTTGCCGACCAGCGTCATGTTGGCGATGTTCGCGAACGTACGCGGCATGCTTTCTTCCGCGCCGCTGCGGCCGTCGGCCTCGATGCCGTTCGCGTCGGTGTTCGTCGTGCCCACATGGGTGCCGTACAGGAACTGCAGGGTGCCCTGCCAGCCGAGGTCGTAGTCGAAGATGTCGTCGTCGCAGCCGGACGCCACGAGGTAGCTTGCCGAGACCGTGCCGCCGAACCACTCGAAGCAGTCGTCGAGACCCTCGTACTGATGGATGTGCGACACCTTGGTGCGGCTGCCCACCCCGCCGAAGGTGATGCCGTTCAGCTCGTTGTCCGCGCCGAAGAGGTAGCCCGCATACTCGATGCGGACGTACTGCAGGTGGCCGCTGCTGTCGGTGGTGACGGGATTCGCGCCGCCGCCGAACGGAATGCCGACGAGGCCTTCGATGTCGGCCGTGCCCGCGGGGGTGTTCACCTGGGAGTTCCCCAGGAGGACCACGCCGCCGAAGTCGCCGCGCTCGGGAGCGCTGGTGCCGGCCGTGAACACGATGGGGTTCGAGGGGGTGCCGACGGCGTGCAGGATGCCGCCCTTCTCGACGACGAGCGCGGTCTGCGAGCCCGTGGAAGTGCCGCGGATGGTCACGCCGGGGTGGAGCTTCAACGTGGACCCGAACTTCACGAAGGTCACGCCCTGCAGGGAGTACGTTCCGGCTTCCAGTTCGCACAAGTCATCGGTGATGTTCAACTTGAGCATGTTGGTGCCCGTCACGAGGCATCCCGTAAAGGTCGGATCGGGATCCGGCTCGGGCTCCTTGTCATCCTTGGGGTCCGAAATGCAGGCGCCCAGGAGGCCCGCGGAGAGGATCAGGGCCGCGGCCCCGAAAAGGTTGCTGTTACGCATGTGATGAGATCCTTTCTGTTGTGTTTCGTTCTTTGTTTCCATGCCCTGCCGGCCCCGCTGTTTCGCCGCGCCTGCTTGGTCCAAACCGGGGCCAAAGGGACCTATCCGGTGTTGCCTCCGTGTTTCAGGAGGGCTACTCCCGTCTTTCCGGCTTGCTTATTCCGCGTCATTTTCCGAAGACGGGCCGCCCTTCATGCCGCCCTGGTTGTAACTGAGCACTTGGCAGGCGCCGTCGAGGCATAGAGCCGAGCCGAAAAGGCGGACTGCGCCCCGTTCCCGCTCACTCTTGGGCGCATAATGCAGCACGCCCCCGGGAATCCCGGAGGTTCCGAACTTCGGAAACTCCACCTTGCCATTCGCGGCGACCAGGATGTCGCTCAACAGGCGGCGCATCCCCTTCACGCTGTTCGCCTTGTGCAGACCTATCACGAAGTTCCACACTTCCTCCCGATCCTCGTATGCGTCGGAGACCGGCCACACGTGCGTGCGATACACGGAATCGTTCACGAGAATGCGCAGCAAGCCCAGCGTGTCGCCGCGCAGGGCCCGTGCATGGACCGTGTCGTGCAGCGCCTCAAGGCCAGTCACGGTTTCCGATCCGACGATCGGCGACTGCGTCGTCGATCGTGCTTGCGGCGCCGGCGATTCTTCCGGACGACGGTCTTCTCCGCCGCATGCAGCCAGAATTCCTGCCAGAACCAAGGCGAGAAGGGAGAGCGCCTTAGAATGCATAGGTGACTCCGAGTGAATAGGTGGGCGCGCCCTCGAGGCGCCGGATGACGAGCCCGCCCTGGGTCTCGACCTTGTCGGCGGACGTGAGGTCGCGCGCGGTGAACTTGGCCTTGAGGCCACGGCGAAGCGCCTGCGTCCAGGAGAACTCCAGGCTTTCGCGCGCCTCCTCGTAGACGTCCGGGAAGGGAAGCACTCCGACCTTGGAGATGCGGCGGCCGAACTTGTTGTAGAGAAGCGACATTTGGGCGCCGAGACCTTCGGGTTCGAAGAACAGGATGGCGTTGACCAGGTAGGGAGACTGCCCCTGCATGGCGCGACGGCGCTCCCCTTCGACCTCCGAGGCGATCCAGGTGAAATTGCCCACCACCTGAAAGGCCGACAGGAGGTCGTGGATGCGCACGAGGTCCGCGCGCAGCTCCCACTCGGCGCCCCAGAGGAAGGCGGTGGGAGCGTTGGAGAAGGTCGCGCGGTTGTTGCTCGCCTGCGCGCTGATGCGCGTCTCCACGGGCTTGTCGAAGTGCTTGTAGAACGCGGAGAGCGCCGTCAGCTCGGAGGCCGACAGGAACCATTCCCAACGGAGGTCGTAGTTGTGGATGTCGGTGGGCTCCAGCTCCACGTTGCCCACCGTCTCCAAGGCATCCTGATAGGAGAAGAAGAGGGCCGGGGACATTTCGCGGTACTCCGGATAGGAGAAGGTGCGGGTCCAGGAAGCGCGAAGGTTCTGCGACTCCGTCGCGGCGTAGACCAGGGACGCCGCCGGGAGCAGCGCCATGCGGTCGTAGCCGAAGGGTATCCGGCACTCGCCCTGGCTGCATGCGGCCACCTCGGCCTCGGGGGGGCTCAGTTCGCCCTGCGGCGAGCGCGATTCTCCCGCGACGCGCGCATGAACCAGCCGCAGTCCCGCGATGACGCGCCACGCGTCGGAGAGCACCATGTCGCCCTGCACGTGAGCGGCCCACTGGAAATCCTCGACCGAATAGCTGTCCTTCTGCCGTTGGGTGCGGTTGCTCACGTACCCGGAGTCCGAGGCGCCGTTCATCAGCCCGAAGAAATCCTCGTAGGTGCCGCCGAATTTTTCAGGCGCAAGCTGGATGGCCGAGCCGGGATAATAGCTGAGCCGGCGCACCTTGTAGTCCCTGCCCTTCCCGAAGAAAAACACCCCGCCCGAGGCCTTGGAGCCTTCGCGCAGGATCCATGTTTCGAAGGGGCTTTCGATATCCACCTTGCCGCCCCAGCCCGACTCCTCGAGCTCGAACCAGAAGCGATCCTGCAAGCCCAGCGTCGCGGCCACGAACCAGGGGAAATCCGGATCGTAAAGCTCATGGTCGGGCTCCAGCCGCAGGTACTTGCTCACGCGCTGGTCCGGTTCCACCCGGTCCGCGCCGGTAAGCGCGCCCACCCAGCGAAGCCGCGTCCCGCCCGTCCCCAGGCGATGCTCCCCTTCCAGCTGGCCGTTGCGCAAGGTCTGGCTGGCGTTGGCGATCTCGAACACCAAGGAGGTGTCGCCGTCCTGTTCCCGACGGCCGATGATGCTCTTGACCTCGTCCTCCCAATCCCGGGTCAGGAGGAAGTTGAAGCGGAGCTTGTGGCGGGAGCCGTCCTGGAGCGTGGCGGTTCCCAGCGCCCCCCATTTCACGTTGTCGGAATGCACGTCCGAGACGTAGCGGTCGCGGTAGGTCGCGTTCTCTCCCTCGTTGTCGACATTGATGCGGCCGGTGAACTCCTCGTCAACGCTGAAGGACCTGGAATACGACATGCCCGTGAGCCAGCCGAGGGTGCGATCGCCGCCCAAGGGGATCTTGTTTCCCATGCTCAGGCCGTAGCTCTGGTTCAAGGGCGTGGCCGTGCCGTAGGGCGTCCAGACGTTGGGAAGCGCCGAGAGGATCTCGCGCTGGCGCGCTTGCCGCTCCTCGGGCGTGGCGCCCATGTTCCCGGAGCGGTGGTCGAAGTATTCCGAGGGCATTCCTGCGGGTCGCGCGCGCGTCCCGTCGTCGATGCCCATCCAGTCAAGCCTCCCTCCGTCGTACGTGAGGTGTTCGCCGAAGGTGACCCCGGGGTCGTAGCCGGCCCCCGCGGAGAACTCGACGAACCGCTTGTCGGGATAGTCCCTGGTCCGCAGCTGCAGCGATCCGCCGGCGAACTCGGCGGGCTGATCGGCGGTGAAGGTTTTCGACACCACGAGGTTCTCCAGCAAACGCGTGGGGAACATGTCGAGCGGCACCACGCGCTTTTCGGGATTGGGCGAACTCACCGTCATCCCGTTGAGCTGCATGTTCACGTAGCGCTCGCCGAGCCCGCGCACGTACACCAGCCCGTCTCCACCCACCGAAATGCCGGTGACGCGCTTGAGCGCGGCGGCCGCGTCGCCGTCGGGAGTCTTGGAGATTTGCTGCGCCGAGATGCCGTCGCTCACCGACGGCGCGTTCTTTTGCGCGAAGAGCAGGCCCGCCTCGCCGGCCTTACCGGCCGTGCCGGTGACGCGCACGGCCTCGCCCTGGATGGCCTTGTCGGGCAGCAGCAGGCGCCGCGACAAATCGCGCCCCGCGCGCACGGCCAATCCCTCGGCGGTCAGCGGCGCGTAGGAGGCGTGGTAGAGGAACAGCGAATACTCCCCCGGTTCGAGGTCGGGAATCGCGAAGCGGCCGTCGGCGTCGGTCTCGGTCGAGCGGTTCCGGCCCGCGACGATGACGCGCACTCCCGCCACCACCGTGCCGCGCGCCTCGGACACCACGCGCCCCGACAGCGAGCCGCGCCCCTCCACCGTTCCTTCGAGCGCCTCGGCGTCGCCATCCTCTTGGGACAAGACCGGGGCGGCGGGCAGGTCCAGCGCGCTGCGCCGCGCCGAGTCGGCCGCGCGCGCGGCCTCGAGGGTGAGCGTATCGAGGGCGAAGGGGATATCCTCGCCCTTCGCGGGCGAAGCGAAGGATGAGAAGGCCATGGCCGCGAGCGTCAGCGCGGCGCGGGCGAAAGCGGGGAAAGCGGACGGTTCGGGCATCACTTGAATCCCAGGGAATCGCGGGCCGCCGCCGCGGCCTCGGGTTCGTGGCGGCGCTCATGCCAAGCGGCGAGCATTTCGAGGCCTTGCAGGCCCTCGGGGCTGCCGAGGCGATAGGCGCGCGCGAAGGCCTCGCGCGCACCGAGCGGGTCGCCGCCCTCGAAGCGCAGCGATCCCAGCGCCGCCCACAGCTCGCCGCGCGTCGGCGCGGCTTCCAGTCCCTGACGCAAGGCCAGGCCGGCCTCCAGCGGCCGACCCGCGGCGCGCAGCGTGCGCGCCATGCGCAGCCAGGGCCGCGTGTCGGTCGGGGCGGCGGCGGCGGCTTCGCGATAAAGCAGCAAGCCTTCTTCGCGGCGACCGGACGCCACCGCAAGGTCGGCGCGCAGGATCAAGGCCCATTGCGGCGGCCGCGCGGTCGCCGAGGCGTACCGCTCCATCCATGCCAGCGCGGCCGCAGTGTCCCGCGCCGCGAGATGCACCTGGGCCACGCCCGAGGCGGCGCCCTCATGCCCGGGATCCGCCGCCAGCGCCTGCTCGAACCAGCGCAACGCCTCGGCGCCATCGCCCGCCGCCTGCGCCAGTTCGCCGAGGCGGTAACGGGAGTTTGCGTCGCTGCTGTCGAGGCGCGCGGCGGCCTCGTAGTGGCGCGCGGCCTCGACGACATCGCCCGCGAGCTGGTGCAGCGCGGCGAGGTTCTGGTGAGCCTTCAGGAAACCGGGGGCCGCACGCACGGAGCGGCGGTACGCCTCGACCGCCTCGTCGTTGCGGTCGAGACGCACCAGCGCATTGGCCGCGTTGAACCAGGCGATGGGAACCTGCTGGCCCTCGCGCGCGGCCTCGCGATAGAGCACCGCGGCCTGGAGGTATTCCTCGCGCTCGTAGGCCGAGTCGCCGCGCGCGATCCAGTTCACCGTCGGCACAGACGCCGCCGCGGCCTCCTCCTCAAGCCTCGAGTAATCGCGGAACAGGGCGCAGGAAGTGAACAGCAAACAACAGACCGCCAGCAGAACAGGAGGTCGGGCCCCAAGTGTCGGTTTCGGCAAGGGCGACCCATGGGTCGCCCCTGCCCGACTCCCGACTCCTGTCCTCCCGGAAACGGACGGGAGCCCCCTCCCTCTCCATCCTCGCGGAGCGTGGGATGGAGAGGGACGGGGTGAGGCGCGTAGCGACAAAGCTTCGGCGACGAAGAATACCCCCATCCTCACTCCAACCGGAAATCGAAGGGTTGGCGGATTTTGACCGGCACGGGGATGCCTCCCGCGATGGCGGGCTTGTAGCGGCGACGCTGGAGCGACTTGCGGATCGCCTCCTCGAAGCCGTAACCTGGCGGCGAACCCGTGATCTGGATGTTCTCGACCCGGCCCTGCGCGTTGACCACGAAGGTCGCGACGAAGCTTCCCGACACGCCCTGATCGAGCGCCTTGCGCGGCATTTCGGGCGGCGTCGGCTCCTGTGCGGGCTCGGGGCTTTTGTCCACCTGGCCCGGCTCGTAGGCGGCGCGCGACCCCCCGGAAGCGCCGCCCGCGGCGACCGCGCCCGCGATGGCGAGGCCGCCTTCGCCGGTTCCCAAGGCCAGGTCGAGCGACACCGCGTTGCCCGGGCCGGCGGGCCCTTCGTCCTCGGAGAGCAGGTCGGGCATGTCCTCGGGTTCTTCGCTTTCCTGCGGTTCCGGCTCCGGTTCCGGCTCGGGCTCGGGTGGAACCTCGGCCTCGATCACCACTTCCTGAAGCTGCTCCTCCTCGGCGCCCGTTGCTTCGGCAACGCCGAATTTCTGGTAGGCGTAGTACCCTCCCACGGCCACGATGGCGAGCGGAATCATCGCCAAGGCGATTTGCCGGGGGCTGAGCTTGTGGGCGGGCGGGAGGATGACCTTGACGGTCTGGGGGAGCGAAGGTTCCGCCTCGGGCGGGCGCCGGACGACCTTCCTGCGCCGGGCAAGTCCGTTCATCAGGACCCCGCGGAACCTGCCGCGCGCACCTTGAGGGCGTAGCGGCCCACCCCGGCGGCGCGGATCAGGTCGAGCACCTCGACCACCCGGGAATAGTTGAGGGCCTCGTCGGCGGAGAGCAGCACCTGCACGGTGCTGTCGCGACGGATGCTTTCGCGCAGCATGCGATGGGCGGAGGCGGCGTCCACCACCTTGCCGTCGAGACGCAGGATGCCCGACTTCTCGACGGAAAGGTTGATGGCCGTGGAGGCTCCCGCCGCGCCCGTGGATGCCTTGGGGACCTGCACGGGCACGTTCTTCGCCGTTTGCACCGCCGCCGTCACCATGAAGATGATCAGGAGCACGAGCATGATGTCGACCAGCGGGATGATGTTGATGGCAACCACCCCCTTGCCCTTACCGGGGCCCAGGCTACCCGCCATAACCCGCTTCCTTGCGGATGGGTTCGGCTTCACGAACCACCGGGACTGGCGCAGTCGCCGCCGCGCGGGCGGCGGTGTCGAGCCCGGCGGCGAGGATGAGGTGGCGCATCTCGCGCGCCTCGGACATCACCTCGCCCACGCTGTGCGTGACGTTGTTGTAGAACACGACCGCGGGAATGGCCACCGCGAGGCCGAGCGCGGTGGCGACGAGCGCCTCGGCGATGGCCATCATCACGTGGAGCGCGGCGTCGGCGTCGGCGCTGCCGAGGTGGGCGAAGGCGTCGAGGATTCCCATCACGGTGCCGAGCAGGCCGATGAAGGCCGCGTTGGCGGCAACGGTGCCGAGGTAGTTGAGGCCGCGGCTGAGCCGGCGCTCCTCGACGGACTCCTGCGAGATCATGAGCTGCTCAAGCGCCTCGGGGGCGAGCGCCTTGTTGTCGAGGCCGAGCCGCACCACGCGGCCCGCCACGGTGTGCACGTCGGCCTTGCCGAGCACCGAGTCGGCGGGCTGGCGCTTGGTCAGCGCGTTGAAGAGTCGCAGGCGCATGGCGTCGGCGTCGGCCGCTTCCTTCTTGACGATGGCGCGGCGGCGCAGGTAGACGACGAGGCAGCCGACGCCGAGGATGACGAGCAGGATGATGATGGCGCGGGCGGCGAGCAGCGGAAACTTCGCCAGCGGGCCTTCCTGCATGTCGAAGAGCTTCGCGAAAAAGCCCTTCTCCTCCACCACGAAATAAGAGGGGCCCGAAGCCTGCGCCTGCATGGGGTCGACCGGCAGCTCGAGCGCGCGCCCGTCGACGCCGGTGAGGATGGCGCGCTGGGTCGGCGGGAGCAGGTTCTCGTGCCAGGCGAAGGGCATGTCGCCGCTGCCCGAGCGCGCCAGGATGCCGGTGGCGTTGTCGCGCGTGAGGTACCACGCGCCGATCACGCCGACGCGCACGCGCGTGCCCATGGCCGTTCCGCCGATGGCGCGCGGGAACTCGTCCTGCTGCTTCTCGATTTGCCGGGAGAAATCCCACTCGGCCACGTAGGCTTCCACCAGCGGGCCGAGGCCCTCCACGGGGGTGGAGTAGGCCTCGATGCCCCGCATGACGCGCAGGATGGCGGCTGCGCGCTCCTCGGTGTCCCATGGCAGGCCATAGCGCACCTTGTCGCGCAGCATCTCGGCGCGGTCGAGCATTTCCTGGCGCAGTTGCTCGCGCTGGCGGGTCACCGGGTCGGGGCCGGAGCGCGCCGTGGCCGCGCGCTCGCGCATGTCGCGGATGTCCTCGAGCAGCTTGGCGCGCTCCGCGCCGGCGCGCTCGAGGCTGTCGCGGGCGCGATCCTGGGCGGCCTGCCAGCGCTCGCGGGCGTCGAGGCCGTCCTGTCGAAGGCTCCAGCGCAGGCGCGACAGGCTGTCGCGCGAGGCCTGCAGCCGGGAGAGTCGGGCGCCCGCGTCACGGAGCGCGGCCTCGGTGGCCGCGTCCGCCTTTCGTTGCTGGGACCATGCGGGCGAGGCGAAGCCTCCAACCAGCAGCGAGGCTCCCAGGAGCAGCGCCTTGGGAAAGGACGTCAGGTGCGCGTTCGTGCGTTTCATCACTCACCCCCCGAGACCAGGCCGAACGGCACCGGCACGAAAGACGGCTCCACTGTTCCCTGCAGCATCCGCGAGATCCTGAGCAGGTTCTCGCGGCGTTCGAGCGGCAGCGACTCGTTCCATGTCCACCCCTCGTCGGTGCGGCGGCGCACCGCGCCCACCGCGCCATCCCCGGAGACGAAGCCCTCGAAGACACCGGCCACCGCGACGAAATGCCCGTCCACGGGTCGTCCATCGAGGGTGGTGTAGGTGCCCGGGCGCGCCTCGGCCTTGCGCCCGTATTCGATGATCGCGGAGAGTTCGTCCAGCAACCGGCCCAGCCCCGCCTCGGGCGCGATCACGCCCGTGCGCAGGCCGCGCGACAGGTCGCGCAGCGGACGCTCGCGCGACTCGGCGAAGTCGGGCAGTTCCTCGCGAAGAACCTTCTCCAGCACCGCGTCCGCCTGATCGGCGAGCGCGCGGGCGAAGGCCTCGGCCTCTTGCCGGGCGCGCGCGTTCTCCTCGGCGCGGTTTTGGGTGGGGCTGCCGAGGCCGCGCAGCACGCGGGCGAGGCTGTCGGCCTCGAGGCGCGCGCGCCGGGCCTGCCGACGGGTGTCTTCAAGCTGGCCGGCGGACGCCGACTCCCAAGCCTTCTGACGGGCGAGGTCCGCCTCGTACATCTGGCGTTCGGCTTCCACGTCGCGCTGAAGTTGGTCGATTTGCCGCTGGAGCCGCGCCAGCTCCGCATCGTTCGCATGCCCGAGCGTGGCCAGGCACCCCAGGATCGCGCCCGCAAGGATTGTTTTCGTCATGCCCCAATAGGGAGCAATCGGGCGTTTCAGGAATATTTCAACGTTGATTCAGGAATGTTAAGCGGAGTGAAACAAGGCGGGGACGATGGGGGCCTTCGGTGGTATTTACAGGTTCGGGATTCTTCGTCGGCGAAGCACCTCACCCCCGCGCTTGCGCACGAAGGACGGATTCCGAAGAACCCCCCGGCGACGGACGGACCGCGCAGAACCGCCCCCCTATTCCGAATATTCGCACCGCGCCGTGCACGTCTCGTGAAGCACG
>CBFGVC010000037.1:0-13810 GCA_965652255.1 uncultured Fibrobacteria bacterium
CGAGGGTCATGCCCGTGTCGGACATGAGGTCCATGTCGATGTCGATGCCGCGGAGGTTTTTCGTCCCTGTGACGCCAAGGAATTTCTCGGTTCCGGCGTCGGCGACGTTTGCGCCCATTTTTTCGAGGGCCTTGATGAATTGCGCCTCGCCTTGCACCGACGCGGTGTTCACGCCGAGCACGTCAACCGGATCTCCCGTGATGGCCGCCGCAGCGAGGAAATAGGATGCCGAGGACGCATCCGCTTCGACATAATAGAGTCTGGGCGAGACATATCCCGCGGGATTCTCAATCCAGAAGCTGGAATAACCATCCCGCTCCACCTTGGCCCCGAAGGATCGCATCACTTCCAAGGTCAAATCCACATAAGGGGCGGAGACGAGTTTTCCGGTGACTTCCACCTCGACGCGTCCCTTGCACAAGGGCATCGCCATCAACAGGCCGGTGACGAATTGGCTCGACAGATTTCCCCGGATGGTCGTTTTGCCCCCGGCGAGACCCCGGGCATGAATCGTCAACGGAGGATACCCCGCCTTGCCGTCGTATTTGATTTCGGTTTCGCCGCACAGTGGCAGGAGCGCATCGACGAGATCACCGATGGGGCGCTCGTACATGCGAGGCACGCCGGTGACGCGAAACGTTCCTTCGCCTGCGGATAGCAATGCAGTAAGAATTCGAGTCGCAGTCCCTGAATTCCCGAGGAACAGGGTCACCTCGCCGCCGGGCGCGACGAAGTTCGGAGTGGAGAAAACCTGCGCGGAGCTTTCACCGTCGCAGGATAAGCAGCCCAGTGCACCGAGCGCCTTTTTCATCAACGAGACGTCATCCCCGTCGGGAAGATTGGCGACTTCCGTTGTGTTCTCAAGATGGGGGTTGGTGATGCGGCCCAGCGCGGCGATCGGAAGGGCCCGATTCGCGATGCTTTTGGATCCCGGCGGGGCCACGTTGAATCCGCTGCGGAGATGCAGGGTGCGGGGCAGTTTTCGGGGCGGGCTTTTCGCGGAATCCATCGCGCATAACTTAGAAATCGGCGGTTTTCAGGACATCCCGTGGCTATACTAGTACCCATGAACACCCTCGAAGCCACCAGCGCGCTCGATGTCGTCCTTCGCCTCGCCGCCGCGACGTTGGCAGGCAGCCTCCTCGGCCTCAACCGCGAGTTGCGGCGCAAGCCCGCCGGCCTCCGCACCCACGCCCTCGTCTCGCTGGGCGCGGCCCTGCTCGTCGTCACCTTCATCGACCGCGACGGCGTGGGCGCCGACGCCGTGAGCCGCGTGGTGCAGGGCATCATCACCGGCATCGGGTTCCTGGGCGCCGGGGTCATCCTCCACCGCCCCGCGGGGCGGGTCACGGGGCTCACCAGCGCCGCCATGATCTGGATCGCCGCCGCGCTGGGCGTGGTGGCGGGGCTCGGCCGTTGGCTCGAGCTGATCGCAGGCCTGGCGCTCATCGCCATCGTGCTGTTCCTGGAGCGGGTGGAACAATGGCTGGGGCGGCACGAAGGGGCCGACGGGGCCGATTCGAACGGCGCGGCATGACGGGACGGGCGCGGTACGTGGCGACGGCAGGCCTCTTGCTCGTCGCCTCCGTTTCCCGGGCCGAGATTCCCGCGCCCAAGCTCGATCTCATCAAGCAGGCCATGTCCGCCATGAAGGTCGATGCCCGGGTGCACGCGCTCGTCGCCGCGCGCGTCGAGGGCAAGGTCCAGTCCATTCGCGCCCTGAACCCCGGGATTTCCGATTCCCTTGTGGCCGAAGCCCGCGCCGTCGTCTCGGAGGTGTATGCCCGCAACATGGACGGCCCGGGTGGATTGTTCCCCCGCGTTTATGCCGTGCTCGATCGCCGGCTCAGCGCGGACGACCTACGCTTCGCCGTCGACTTCAAGGGCTCGGACCAAGGCCGCCGCTATCGCGAGATGGTGCCGCGCATCGTGTCCGAAAGCGTCGAGGAAGGGCGCGCGTGGGCCGAGAGGCTCGAGCCCGAGGTGCGGAGGAGGCTGGAGGACAGGTTGAGGGGGAGCGGGACGAAGCTGTGACAGTGGGACAATAGAACAATAGAACAATAGAACAATACAGCAGTACAACAATAGAGGAAAAATCACAACATCACAACATCACAACAATATGAGCGAGGTTTTTGCTGGCGTTTATTGCTGTACTGCTGTACTGCTGTACTGGCTGTGTTGTCGCTCTGTCGCTCTGTTGCTCTGTTGTTCTGTTGTTGTGATGCTGTGATGCTGTGATTTGCGTTCAGCCCAGCGCCTGCAGGAAATCGCCGACGAGATCCTCCTCGTCCTCGATGCCCACGGAGACGCGCACCAGCGATTCGGCGATGCCCATCTCGCGGCGCTTGGCCTCGCCCAGTTCCCAGAAAATCGTCTGGGCCACCGGGATCACCAGCGTGCGCGCGTCGCCCAGGTTGCTGGAGATCACCGCCAGCTGCAGCCGGTCCAGAACGGCGAAGGTCTCGGCGGAATCCTTCAGCTCGAAGCTGAGCAGCGCGCCCGGGCGGCGGAAAAGCGCCTTCGTCCGCGCGTGCTGCGGGTGCGCGGGCAGCCCGGGGTAGTGGACCTTCGCCACCTTGGGATGCTTCGCGAGCGCCTCGGCGAGCTTTTGTGCGTTGTCGCAGGCGCGCGCGAGGCGCAAGGCCAACGTCTCCGAGCCCACCGACAGCGAGTGCGCCGCCTCGGGCGCGAGCGTGCCCCCGAAGTCGCGCAAGCCCCGCTTGCGCAGCTGGAGGAGGGCCCAAAACTTCGCATCGCCGGTCTTGTAGATCTCGTGGAGGTTGGGGTACTTCGTCCAGGCGTAAGTCCCGAGGTCGGTGACCGCGCCGCCCAACGCGTCGCCGTGGCCGCCGAAATACTTCGAGAGCGAGTTCAGCGAGAACGAGGCATGCACCGAGGAGGCGTCGAAGAGCACTCCCGAGGTCAGCGTGTTGTCCACCACGTAAATCAGTCCGCGTGCGCGGCACAGTTCGCCGATGCCCGCCAAGTCGGCGACTTGGGTGGCGGGGTTCGCGATGGTTTCCACCAGCACCAGCTTCGTCGCGGGGCTCAGCGCGGCCTCGACGTTCTTCGCCTCCGTGGCGTCCACGAAGCTCACGTCGATGCCCGCCAGCGAAAGCGTGTTCAGGAGGCTTGCCGTGTTGCCGAAGAGGTAGCGGCTGGCCACGATGTGGTCCCCCTTGCGAAGGAGCGCCAAGAGCAATCCCCCCACCGCCGCCATGCCCGTTCCGAAGCAAATCGTCCCCACGCCCCCTTCGAGCGCCGTGACCTTGGCCTCGAGCGCGCTGACGGTCGGGTTGGCCTGCCGGGCGTACGCGTAACCCTTCTTGCGGTTCTGGAACACGGCCGCCAGGTCCTCGGCTTTTTCGTAGCCGTAGGCGATGGAGGTATGGACCGGCTTGTGCAACGAGCCGTGCTCGGGCTTGCCCAGCCTGTCGGAGTGGAGCAGCGTCGTGGTGATGCCGCGTTTTTGGGGATCCGTTTTCATGAGGGCCTAAAAATGCATTGAAATCGCTCCGGCCGAAAGCGCCCTCGCCCGGCTGGGGGCTTGCGGAGGGCTCCCGGCTGCGAAAATTTTACCCTTTTCCCATGAATCACCTTGTCCGCCCGTCCCGACCGCACGGCCTCTCCGCATCCGTCCTGATTCTCGCCGGGAGCGCCCTCGCCGCCTCGCTCCTCGTCTCCTGCGCCTCGTCGCGCGTGGCCACCGAGCCGGAGGCCTGCCGGGTGATGCGCGAGCAGGTCCGCGAGAAGCAGGAGTTGGACGCGCGGATAAAGAAACTCTCGAAGGAGACACAAGCCCTCCGCAAGAGCGGCGATGACGCCGCGGCCGCGGAATCCGAGGAGCGGTTGCGCGTCCTCATCGAGAACCAGCGCTACCTCAAGGAGTCCCTGGAGCGCAGCAGCCACGATTGCAGCCCCACGATGCAGGAAACCTCGCCCGTGCTCGACCCGGCGCGACGCCAGCGCATGGAGAATCCGTGAGCGCTTCCCGCGCCGGGGAACTGCACCGCCTGCATCCGCGGGAGTACGCCGGTTTCACCTACGCCTACCCGGTGCTCTCGCGCCGCTCGGGCGGCGTTTCGCTGGGCGTCAACGTCAACCTCGACAAGCTCTGCAACTTCGACTGTCCCTATTGCCAGGTGGATCGCACGATTCCCGGTCGCCCGCAGCGCATCGATCTCGAGCGCCTGAGGGACGAGGTCGGCATGCTGCTGGCCTCGGTGGACGAAGGCGGCGTGTGCCGCCTGCCGGTTTTCGACGCGCTGCCCGACAACGGCAAGCGGCTGCGCGACGTCGCGCTCTCGGGCGACGGCGAGCCGACGATGGTTCCCGAATTCGCGGCGGTGTGCGCGGCGCTGGCGGAGGTCCAGGCCTCGCGCCCGGAGCTCGGTTTCAAGCTGGTGCTCATCACCAACGCCACGTTGCTGGATCGTCCCGCCGTTCGCGAGGGCGTCGCCTCGTTGCTTTCGAAGCGCGGCGAGGTGTGGGCGAAGCTCGACGCGGGAACGGAAGGCTGGTACCAGCGCGTGAACATCAGCCGCGTGTCGCTCGATCGCATCGAGGGGAACCTGGTCGCGCTGGGAAAAAACCACCCGTTCAAGATCCAGTCCTTCTTTTGCAAGGTGGACGGGGAGGGGTGGGGGCCGGATGAAATCGAAGCGTGGCTGGGGCGGCTTCGGCGGATCCGGGATTCCGGGGCGCGCGTCCTGGAGGTCCAGATCTACACGCTCGCGCGCCGGCCTGCGGAGTCGTTCGTGAAGCCGGAGGGCACGGAGTTCCTGCAGGCGATGCGGAAGCGGGTGGAGGAGATGGGGATTCCGGCGAAGGTGTATGAGGCGGAAGGATGAATGAGCAATAGAACAATGCAGCAATAGAACAATGCAGCAATAGAACAATGCAGCAATAGAACAATGGAGCAATGTGAATTCAGCAGCACAACATCACGGCATCACAGCAACAGAACGCCAGGACGACAGGTTGGGAGGCGTAAGACCGAGCGAGGCGCTTCGCCCCGTGTCACCGCCCCCATGTTGTTGTGATGTTGTGATGCTGTGATGGATCTCTTGTTCTATTGTGGCATTGTTCTATTGTTGCATTGCCCGCAGACATGACCCCCTCCTTCACTGAAACCTGGTTTTACGCACCCGTCCCTGACGGCGCGACGACGGCTGTCTTGCCGGAGGACGAGGCGCGGCATGCCGCGAAGGTGCTAAGGCTCAAGCCCGGAACGGAAATCATCGTCACCACCGGCGAAGGATCCGTGCATAAGGCCCGGCTTCTCGACGAGCGCGGCGCCCTCGAAATCGTCGGGCTTGTGCGTCGCGATCCCGAGCCGCCGGGCTGGGGCTTCGGCCTCCCGCTGCTTCGCGGCCGCGACACCGAGATTCCCGGCGAGGGAATTTGCGAGTTCGACGTGCGCGACCTCTTCCTGCTCGTCACCGACCACAGCTCCGAGTTCAAGGGGCAGGATTTCACGAAGCTGGTGGAGAGGCTGCGCCAAAAAAGCCTCGTGGCGCTCAAGCAGGCGAAGAAATCGTGGCTCACGCGCGTGCATCCGCCCCAGGATTTGCGCGCCTGGCGCGCGGCGCATGCTTCGACCCCGCTCCTCGTCGCGCACCCCGGCGAAGAGACCGTCCCCGACCCGGTCCCCCCCGCGTTGCACGTGCTCACCGGCCCGGAAGGCGGATTTTCCGACAAGGAACTGGAGTGGCTGTTCGGGGACGCCGGAGCGTGTCGATTGCCTCTCGGCCCCACGCGCCTGCGAGCCATCCACGCGCCCGTGGCGGCGTTGGGCGCGCTGAGCGCGCGAAGGGGAAGAGTGAAGGGTGAAGAGTGAAGGGTGAAATGAATGCAAAGCCGTGAGGAACGGCCGTGTGCTCACTTCACCCTTCGCTCTTCCTTCAGAACCGCGACAGATCCCGTCCCAACACGTGCGACTTGACCCAGTCGAACACCACCAGCACGCGGTTGCGCGCGCTGACGAGCTTCGACAAGTACACCGAGCGCCAGAAAACGAAGGTGAAGAACCCGCCCGTCTTCACCCCGGGAAGGTCGGCGACGGCGCGGTTTCCGCCCACGTAGGCCAGCATGCCCATGCGCTTGTAGGCGAAGGGCGGCACGGGCTTTCCCTTCGCGCGCAGGGCGAAGGCCTTGGCGAGGTAACGCCCCTGCTGCTCGGCCACCTGTCCCGTCGCCGGCAGCGGGTCGGCCGTGAGGATGGAGCAATCTCCCAGGGCGTAGATCGAGTCCTCGCCTTCCACCTTGAGGTCGGGGCCCACCTTCAGGCGGCCCGCGCCGTCCTTCGGCAGGTCGAGGCCCTTCACGAACTCCGTCGGCGCGTTCCCGGTGGCCCACACCAGGAGGCCGAAGGGAATCTCCGTCCCGTCGCCCAGGAGCAGGCGGTCGGAGGCGACGTTGACCACGCGCGCGCCGGTGCGCACGTCGATGCGCACGCGGCGGAAACGCTTGGCCGTGTAGTCGGAAAGCGATTGGTCGAAGGCCCCGAGGATCTTGGGCAGGGCCTCCAGGAGGATGATGCGCGCCCGCGTCGCGACGCCGGGATAGACCTCGGCGAGGTCGGCCATCATGAAATCGTGCAGCTCGGCCGCGAACTCGACGCCGGTGGGGCCTCCGCCCACCACCACGAAGGTCAGGAGGCGCATGCGCTCCTCGCGCGAGACGCCGGGCGAGGAAGCCATCTCCAGGTTGTCGATCACCTTGCCGCGGATGGCGCGCGCGTCGCCGATCTCCTTCAGGAACAAGGCGTGCTCGGCGACGCCGGGAACGCCGAAGGTTCCCGGCACCGCGCCCACGGCGATCACGAGGTCGTCGTAGGGAAGCTCGGCCTCGCGGCCGTCGAGCGGCGAGACGCCGCGCACCACGCGGCGCGCCCGGTCGATCCCCCGCGCCTGCAGCAGCCGGAATTCCGCGCCGTCCTGGCGGCGCAGGGGCTCGAGGATGCTGCGGAATTCCAGCGTGCCCACCGTGGTGCTGGGCAAAAGCGGCGTGAACAGGAAATGGTTTCGGGGAGCCGCGAGCGTGGTCTCGTAGGCCCCGGAATCGCCCAGCTCGCGGACGAAGCGGTAGGCCGCGAAGCCTCCGCCCAGCACCAGCACCTTCCGCGCGGGGGACGGCGCGGGGCTCAAGCGACTTCCTTCACGACCGCGAGCACCTCGTCGACGTGCCCGGTCACGCTCACCTTCGGAAACACCTTGCGGATCACGCCCTTGCCGTCGATCACGAAGGTGGAGCGCACGATGCCCATGAACTTGCGTCCGTACAGGCTTTTCTCCTGCCAGACGCCATAGGCCTCCAGCGCCTCGTGCCCGGGATCGCTCAGGAGGGGGAAGTTGAGCCCGTGCTTCTTCTTGAATTTCGCGTGGCTTTCAACCGAATCCGCGCTGAGGCCGACCACCCTCGCGCCCGAGGAAGCGAGACGATTCAGGTTGTCGCGAAAGTCGCAGGACTCCTGCGTGCAGCCCGGCGTGTCGTCCTTGGGATAGAAGTAAAGGATCAAGGTCTTGCCGGCGAAGTCCTTGAGCGTTCGCGTAGCGCCGGAATCATCGCGGAGGCGGAACGCGGGAGCCTTGTCTCCGGCCTGCAATCCCGATCGCGGGCCCGCTCTCGATGCCGCTGTTTTCTTCGCGGAACGCGCTTTCGTCGAGGCCGCGGCCTTGGCGGCCGGTTTCGCGGCGGACTTGGCCTTGGACTTGGGGGGCTCCTTCGCGGTCGGCCTGGATCGCGTCGGGGTCTTTCGACTGCTTTTCTTCGGCGGGACGGGCATGAGGTCTCCGGATGAAACGGGTTGGCTGCAATTTAGATACCGCGGCAACGGGCACGGTCACGATCCCTCCCTGCCTCGCTTGCCACGTCCGCCTCCATTCGCGCCGCGCGGCGTGAGAGGAAGGAATGCACCGCGATCGCGATCGCGATCGCGGTGAACGCGCGCAGCGACGCGAACACGTGAAACATCTTGTAACAACTCGGTGAATACGGCTCAAAATCATTCCGTCGATTTTGCCGGAGGGAGGCGAGTGTATATCTTTCGATGGAGCGAATTCATTGGAATCCGATCGCGCATTCATGCGCGTCCGTGCCATGCCGGGCGCTGCGTCGCGGGCGAAGGCGAGGGATTCCGCAGCGGAGACCGGGCTTGGAACTAGCTAAAAACGATAACACCCGCGTGGGCCGGGTCATTGCGGTCGCGACGGGCGATGCCGCGTTGCTCCGCGACTTGCGCGCGGTCGCGGAGGCGGAGTCTCTCGAGGTTTTCGCCGTCGAGCCGGGCGGCGCGATCCTCGAGCGCGCCAAGACGCTTCAACCGGCCGCCGTGGTGCTCGACGTCCGCGCCGCCGACACCGAGCAGCCCGACGGCGCCAAGGCACTCGATGCCCTCAAGTCGGGCGCGTATACCGCGGCCTTGCCCGTGATCGTCGCTCTGCCCGGGGGGGCCGGGGACGAGGAGGAAATGGCTTTGTTCGAGCGGGGCGCGGACGATTGCGTGCCTTATACCGCGCATCCCGACCTCGCGCGCGCGCGCGCGCGCGCCGTGCTGCGTCGGTGGTGTCCGCCGGCCCAAGCGGCCGATCGCCTCGCGGTGGACGGCTTGACGCTCGAGCTGTCCGCCCGGAAAACCACGGTGAACGGGACGCCGGTCGCGCTCACCCGCAAGGAATTCGACCTGCTCAACATGCTGCTTCGCCGCCGGGGCACCGTCGTATACACCACCCAGCTCTATCACACCGTTTGGGGACAGGGCGGGGGACCGGCGGACGCGCACACCGTCAAGGTGCACGTCTCATCCCTCCGGGGCAAGCTGGGCGGCGAGTTGGGCCGCAAGATCGTGAACCTGCCCGGCCTGGGCTACCGCTTCGACGGCTGAAACCGTGCCGGCGCTTCTCCGGTTCGTTCCCGATCGCGAGGACGGTCGTTCCAAGGCGGCGCCCAATGGCGCGGCATCGCTTGACCCGGCCTGCCGGCCATCTCAGCGAATCAATTCGCGGACCAAGCCAGCGTGACGAAGTGCACGATGCCCAGTTCGCGCCTCCATTGCGCGGCGTAGTCCACGGCGACGGGGCCGATGCGGAGCGTCGTGCCCGCGGCCAGCTTGGTGGCCTCGCCGCCCCGCTCCTCGATCCCGGCGTTCGGATCGATCCAGCCCCGGAGGTTGCGGAGGTCCTCGCTGTTCCAGCGGGTTCCCGCGCGCAAGGTCCATTCGGGCATCACGTGGTATTCGCCGCCCAAGGCGAGGACGAGCGGGGTGTGGAAGGGCGCCTCGACGTCGGCGGACAAGGCGACCTGACGCCTGGCGCGCGGCTGGTAGGATACGCCGGCGCGCACTGCGCCCGGCAGCGGGCGAAGGCGGTCGTCGCCGTCGAAATAGCCGGTGAGCTGTCGCCCGACGTTGGTCAGCGAGGCGCCGAACCCGATGTTGCGGCGTCCTTCGGGGTGGTATTGCACGCCCGCGTCGAATCCCGCGCCGTATGCGGCGCGGGCACCCTCGAAATCCCCGAGCGTCTCGCGCCCGGCCTTCAACGTCGCCCCCCAGGACCACTCCGCGCCCATGGGGCGCGCGTAGGTCGCCGAGGGATACAGGTTGAAGGGGCGGAGGGTGCCCGCGCCGACGTTCTCTTCGTCGGTCATGGCGATCTCGCCATGGTCCAGGTAGGCGGCCCCGATGGCGAAGGATCCGCCCGCCAAGGGCCGTGCGTAGGCGACGGAGCCGACGCGCGTCAGGCCCGTTTGCACCGAACCGGTGAAGGAGGTTCCCGGCTCGCGCGCGAGGCCTGCGGGATTGATGCCGATCGCCGACGCCCCGGCTCCCGAGGCGGCGCCGACACCCGCGAGCCCCGCGGGGCGCGCGGCCGGAACGACGGCGATGGCGTCGAACCCGGCGTCGCCGGGTTCTCCCGCCCACTGGGCGGCGCAAGGAGCGCCCAAGGCCAACAAGGCGGCAAGGGCGCGGATCGGCGGCGCGATGGCGCCCAGGGGTTTGGAAAACACGGGCATAAGTTACACGCCCGCGACGCTTTCAGCCAGCCGCACGGTCGCCCCGCCGGTTGCCGTGGCCGGGAGCCGGGTTTATCTTTGCCCTTCTCCGCCGTCCTTCACGATCGGAGCCAGTAGCTCAGCTGGTAGAGCAGCGCCCTTTTAAGGCGTGGGTCGAAGGTTCAAATCCTTCCTGGCTCATTTCACCCCTCCCGTTTCGCCGGTCCTCCTCGCCGGGCGCACACGACCCCGCTCGTAGTTTTTGTTTCACCATCGCGGTTTTCCCCCGCAGCGGGAAAGGGATTCCGTTCCGCGCGGCTTTTCCGGGACCCTTCGCCGCGGTCGCGCCTTATATTCCCCGGAAGGATTTCCGGAACCGGACAGCGTCGCGAGGATCCGGCGAATCGCAAGGGAAGGCAAGGCATGCGTTTACTCGATCACCTCCCGCGCTTCGCGGCGCTTCTCGGATTGGCCTTGCTCCCCGCGCGCGCGGCCACCGTCCCTGCCACCGTCCACCCCGACTGGACGAAGATCGACTTGCGTCCGGCGGGCTTTCAGCCGCAGGTCTCGGGCATGGCGTTCTTGTCGGACGGCCGGCTGGTCGTCGCTCACTGGGACACCACGCGCGGCCGGGGAAACAACGTGACCGAGACGCCGCGCGCGTTCAGCGGCAAGGTTTACGTGCTCTCGGGAGTGCTGGGCGACTCGCCGAACGTGAGCATCGACACCATCGCGGGCGGCCTCGAGGACATCATGGGGCTGACGGTGGTGAACGACACGATCTATGTGTCGGGCGGCAACACCATCGTGCGCCTGAACCGCAACGGCAACGCCGGGCCGGTCACCCGCGTCGACACGGTCTTCATCCTGCCCGGAACCCCGGCCGAGGGCTCCTCGGATTCGCTCAAGCCGCGGCACGGCAGCCAGGAGTACCTGAACGGCCTCTTGCACCATGGCGGCAAGTTTTACGTCAGCCCCTCGTCGCTCGACCCGATCGGGAGCATTCAGGGCAGCCCGCAGGTCAGTCCCTATCGGGGCACCTACCTTGAAGTGACGCCCGGGGACGGCATCGTCGACAAGAGAGGGAGCTTCCGCATCGTCGCCACGGGGATCCGCGCCGCCTCGGGTCTCGGCTTCGGGCCGGAAGGGCGGCATTGCGTCTCCGACAACCAGGGTGATTGGCTGCCCGCGAACAAGCTGAACTGCCTCCAGGAAGGCAAGTTCTACGGGGCGAAGAAGTCGGGGGGCCTCGCGGCCGCGTACTACGCGCCTTGGGACGCGTTGACCGAAACCCCGCCCACCGTGTTGGCCATCCAGAATACCATCGCGAACTCGCCCACGGCCCCCATCTACGTTCCCTCGGGCCCCTATGCCGGGCAGATGCTCATGGGCGACGTGCGCTGGGGCACCGGCATCAACCGGTACTTCCTCGAGAAGAACTCGCAAGGCGACCTGCAGGGAGCCGTCTTCGTCTTCACCGGAGGCCTCGAGGCCGGCGTGTTTCGCATGGCCTGGGGGCCGGACGGCATGCTCTACGCGGGCATGATCGGCGGCCGCAACGACAACGACGGTTACCCGAAAAATTTCCCGGGCAGCGGCGCGGCCAATCCCAACCGCGTCGACTACGGCTTGCAGAAGCTGCGCCACAACGGCGGCACGCCCGCCTTCGAGATGCTCGCCGTGCGCGCGCGCTCGAATCCCCAGGGCTTCGAGATCGAGTTCACCAAGCCCGTGAACGCGACCCTCGCCCAGCAAACCTCCAGCTATACGGTTCAGCAGGCCACGTTGTCGCCGAACTCCAGCTATGGCGGCGGAAACGGAGCGTTCTCGAACGTCACCGTGCAGTCGGTGCAGGTTTCGCCCGATGGATACAAGGTGTTCCTCGCCGTGTCCGGCATCGTGCCCTCCACCCCCACGGCGCAGCGCGCCGTCTATATCCGCCTCAACGGCTACAAGTCCGCCGCCAACGACGACCCGTGGGCCAACGAGGCTTGGTACACGCTCAACGGGGCGGGCGTAGGCGCGCCCTTCGATCCGCCGATTCCGCTGGGTCCGCCGCTGTCGCTTCAGGGTGCGCTCGAGAGCCCTGCCTTCGCATCGCAGCGCTTCCGCGCCTTCGCGACCGAAGGCGCCCTCCGTATCCGGCTCCCGGGTCCGGGCTACTCGGAAGTCCGCCTCCTCGACGCGGGCGGACGCTTCCTGCGAAGCGAAAGGATTTCCGGCGAAGCGGCGAGGTCCGAGTGGATCACCATGCCCTTGGCCGGGGCCCGCGGCCCCTTGCGCGGCATCCTGCTGGTGGAGCTTCGCGGAAACGGGAAGCGGCTTGCCCGCGCCGTCGCCGCGCCCTGAGCGCATCGCCGCCCTTTTGCCCCCGCGTCCCGTGTAGTTTGTTGCCGTGCACGCCGGCGCTGTTTCCTTCCTCTCCCTTCGCCGCATCCGGCTCGCGATCCTGCTCGCCGCCGGGTCGACGTTTTGCGCGCCGCCCATGCCCATCGAGTTGCCCCGGAACCACGGAAAGGACGATGCCATGAACGCGATCACCGCCACCGCGACCTTCGCCGGAGGATGCTTCTGGTGCATCGAAGCCGCCTTCATGGACGAGCCGGGGGTGATCTCCGCGGTTTCCGGGTACTCCGGGGGGCACGATCCCAAGCCCACCTACGAGAAGGTGGGCACGGGGAAAACCGGCCACACGGAGGCCGTGCAGGTGACCTATGATCCTTCCAGGATAAGCTATGTCACGCTTCTGGAAATCTTCTGGCGCAACATCGATCCGACCGACCTCGGCGGGCAGTTCGCCGACCGCGGCAGCCAGTATCGTCCGGCGATCTTCGCGCACAACGCCGAGCAGAAGAGGCTTGCGGAGGAATCGCGCGCCCGCCTCGAGGCGGGCGGGAAATTCGGCAGGAAAATCCCGATCCCGGTGGAGGAATTCACGAACTTCCACCCCGCCGAGGACTATCACCAGAATTACTGCAAGCTCAATCCCGAACGCTACAAGCGCTACAAGGCCGGCTCGGGCCGGGCGGGCTTCATCGAGAAGGCCTGGGGCGGGGAAGAGGCGCCCCGCGTCGCGCCCACGGCGGAAAACGACGGGGTCGAGTCTCCGGAGGATCGGCGGGAGGCCTGCGACCTTTCCGCGCTTTCGGACGCCGAGCTGCGCAAGCGGCTTTCGCCGGAGCAGTACCGGATCGTCAAGGAGAACGGCACCGAGCGGCCCTTCGCCAACGCCTACTGGAACGAAAAACGCGAGGGGCTCTACGTGGATGTCGTCTCCGGCGAACCGCTGTTCAGCTCGCGCGACAAGTTCGAGAGCGGAACCGGCTGGCCGAGCTTCACGCGGCCGGTGAAGGGCGCGAAGGTGGTGGAGAAACCCGATCGCAGTCACGGCATGTCGCGCACCGAGGTGCGCAGCGGCAGGGCCGATTCGCATCTTGGCCACGTCTTTCCCGACGGCCCGGGGCCCGAAGGCCTGCGCTATTGCATCAACTCGGCCGCGCTGCGCTTCATCCCGAGGGAGAAGTTGGTCGAGGAGGGATACGGGGATTACGTGGGGCTCTTCGCGGGGGAGAAATAGTTCGGGATTCTTTCGGAGTCGCATCACCTCACCCCACCCCCGGCGCCTGCGGCGCTACCCCCGCCCCTCTCCCCGAATGCATTCAAAGGTCGATGGCTACCTCGGGGAGAGGAGCAGGGGCGGGACCGGGGTTGCTTTGATGATGGACATGGATTTCCCCCCCCTCTCCACCCTCGCGCAGCGTTGGGTGGAGAGTAGCCGTCTTTACGTCAAGGGCTCGAGGGCTGGATTCCAGGGTTT
>CBFGVC010000038.1:0-13734 GCA_965652255.1 uncultured Fibrobacteria bacterium
CCGTCCCCGCCGATCGGCCCCGCGCTCGGTCAGCGCGGCGTGAACATCATGGAGTTCTGCAAGGCGTTCAACGCCCAGACCCAGGACAAGAAGGGCTACGTGATCCCCGTGGTCATCACGGTGTACGCCGATCGCAGCTTCACCTTCATCACGAAGGTGTCGCCCGTGCCCGAGCTGATCAAGAAGGCCATCGGGCTCGAGAAGGGGTCCGGAGAGCCGAACCGCAAGAAGGTGGGCAAGATCACGCAGAAGCAGATCGAGGACATCGCCAAGATGAAGATGCCCGACCTGAACACCGACAAGCTCGAGTCGGCGGCGGCCATGGTGGCCGGCACCGCGAAGAGCATGGGACTGGACATCGTCGCCTGAGCCAAGGCTCGGGCGACGGACAAACCCCTCTTCCGCCTTGGGCGCGTAGAGGATTAACGGCGAAGAACGGACGGGAAGGACGAAAGGGAGCAAGCGCATGAAGCGAAGCAAGAACTACCGCAGCATCGCGGAGAAGATCCAGCCGGGCAAGGAGTACGACCTCGGCGAGGCGATCACGATCCTCAAGGAGAACGGCAAGTACAAGCTTGACGCCACCCTCGAGGTGCACATGAACCTCGGCGTCGATCCCAAGCACAGCGACCAGGTCGTGCGCGGCAACATCGTGCTCCCTCACGGCACCGGCCGCAAGGTGCGGGTCCTGGTGTTCGCCAAGGGCGAGCTCGAGAAGGCGGCCTCGGCCGCGGGCGCCGACTTCGTGGGCGCCGAGGAGCTCGTGCAGAAGATCACCGATGGCTGGACCGATTTCGACGCCGTCGTGGCCACGCCCGACATGATGCCGCTCGTCGGCCGCGTCGCCCGCGTCCTCGGTCCCCGCGGCCTCATGCCCAGCCCCAAGGCCGGCACCGTCACCGTCAACGTGGCGCAGGTCGTGAAGGAGCTCAAGGCCGGCAAGATCTCCTTCCGCGTCGACAAGGGCTCCAATGTCCACGCTCCCGTGGGCAAGATGTCCTTCACCCTCGACCAGCTGAAGGAAAACACCTCGCAGTTGATCGACGCCGTGATCCGGGCCAAGCCCCCCACGGCGAAGGGCGTTTACGTCAAGAGCATCACGTTGGCCGGCACGATGACCCCCGGGGTCCGCGTGGACCGCGCGGCGTTCAAATAAGGCAGGGACACGACCATGGCAATCACCAAATCCGAAATCGTCTCCCAGCTCACGGAGTCCGTCAAGGCCTCCTCGGGCGTCTATCTCGCCGACTTCACCGGCCTCACGGTGGAGAAGGTGACCGCGCTGCGCGGCGACCTTCGCAAGAAGGGCATTCGCATGCGCGTGGCCAAGAACACGCTCGTCAAGCGCGCGCTCGACGGCGCGGGCGTCACCGGCCTCGACAAGTACCTCGTCGGCCCCACGGCCGTGATCCTCGCCGACAACGAGGATCCGATCGCCCCCGCGAAGCTGCTCGTCGAGTTCCTCAAGAAGAACGAGAACGCGATCAAGGCGAAGGTCGTCCACATGGACGGCCAAGCCTACGATGGCGCCCAGCTCGTCTCCCTGTCGAAGACCCCCGGCAAGCGCGAGCTTCAGGCCCAGGTGGTCACCCTGGCCCTCGGCCCGGGCTCGAAGCTCATCGGCGTCATCAAGGGCCCCGGCTCCGCGATCGCCAGCCAGATCCAGTCCCTTGTCTCGAAACTCGAGGCCGGAGAAACCGTCGCGAAGTAGGGGTTACCCGCTTTCGCCGATAACGAAAACCCAAACCCAACCCACCCACAGGAGTACTCCATGTCCGAAGCCACCTACACCCCCGCGATCAAGGATCTCGGCGACAAGATCGTCGCCCTGTCCCTGCTGCAGGCCAAGGAACTTTCCGATTACCTGAAGAACGAATACGGCCTCGAGGCCGCCGCGGCCGCTGCCGTGGTCGCCGCTCCGGCCGCCGGCGGCGGCGCCGCCGCCGCCGAGGAGAAGACCGAGTTCGACCTCGTTCTCGAGAACGCCGGCGCGAACAAGATCAACGTGATCAAGGTCGTGCGCGCGATCACGGGGCTGGGCCTCGCCGAGGCCAAGGCCCTGGTCGACGGCGCGCCGAAGACCGTGAAGGACGCCGTCGCGAAGGCCGATGCCGAGAAGTTCAAGAAGGAACTCGAGGAAGCCGGCGCGAAGGTCGCCCTCAAGTAATTGGCCCAAGGTTCGGGAAAAGTCGAATCCGGGATGCGTCCCGTCCGCCCTGCGGACCGGGATGCATCCCTTGTTTCCGCGTGGGGCGGATGCTTCCGGATGACCGGGGGCGTTCCGTCCGCGCGCCGCTTCGCGCGCCATCGCGCGGCGAGGCGGGATCGGTAAACGGATAGCATCGGGGCCCCTTGGCGGGCGCCCCGGGAACCAGGAAGTTGGGTCACATGGCTGAAAGAAAAACGTACTCCTCGAGCCGGTTCAATTTCGAGCTGCCGTACCTGCTGGACGTGCAGGTCAATTCCTTCAACCGCTTCATCCAGGCGGGCACCCTGCCCAAGGAGCGCAAGCGCGAGGGTCTCCAGAAGATCTTCTCCGAGATCTTCCCGGTCACCGACGTGAAGGAGCAGTACGCGCTCGAGTTCGAAGGCTACAGCCTCGGCGTGCCGAAGTACTCCATCGAGGAGTGCCAGAAGCGCGGCATGACCCATGCCGCGCCGCTCAAGGCGACCCTGAGCCTGAACGTGTTCGAGGGCGACGGCGAGGACAAGAAGTTCGTCGAGAAGATCACGAACGACGTGTACATCGGCGACCTGCCGCTCATCACCCAGAACGGAACCTTCATCATCAACGGCTCCGAGCGCGTCATCGTCTCGCAGTTGCACCGCTCGCCGGGCGTGAGCTTCGACGAGGAGACGCACACCAACGGCAAGCGCATGCTCAAGGCCCGCGTGATCCCGTACCGCGGCTCGTGGGTCGAGTTCCTGGTCGACGTCAACGAGGCGATGTACATCAACATCGACCGCCGCCGCAAGATTCCCGCGACCATCCTGCTGCGCGCCCTGGGCTTCTCCCGCAACAACGACATCGTCAAGCTGTTCTACGAGTCCGACGAGGTTGCGGTGGGCGCCGAGGGGGTCGAGGACCGCATCCTGTGGGAAGACCTCGTGGACACCTCCACCGGCGAGATCATCGCCGAGGCCAACACCGTCCTCACGGCCGTGGTGCTCAAGCGCGCCGCGGAAGCCGGCCACAAGAAGGTCAAGGTGATCGCCGGGCTCGACCAGAACCCCGTCATCCACCTCACGCTCAACGCCGACCCGACCAAGAGCGAGGAAGAGGCGCTGTTCCGCATCTACACGCTCATCCGCCCGGGCGATCCGCCGAACGTGGCCACCGCGCGCACCTTGCTCGAGCGCCTTTTCTTCGACGACAAGCGCTACGACCTGGGCGAGGTCGGCCGCTACCGCATGAACAGCCGCCTCAAGCTGGACGTGCCCATGAAGACCATGACGCTCACGAAGGAAGACTTCCTGGCGATCATGCGCTACCTGAACGGGCTGTACCAGAACGACGGCTTCCTCGACGACATCGACCACCTCGGCAACCGCCGCGTGCGCTCCGTGGGCGAGCTCCTGGGCAACCAGTTCTCGCTGGGCCTCACGCGCATGGCCCGCACCATCCGCGAGCGCCTCAGCCTGCGCGACAACGAGGAGATGACCCCTCAGGACCTGGTGAACGCCCGCACGGTGTCCACCGTGATCTCGACGTTCTTCGGCTCCTCGCAGCTCAGCCAGTTCATGGACCAGATGAACCCCCTGGCGGAGCTCACCCACAAGCGCCGCATGTCGGCGCTCGGTCCGGGCGGCCTCACGCGCGAGCGCGCCGGCTTCGAGGTGCGCGACGTGCACCACAGCCACTACGGCCGCCTCTGCCCGATCGAGACCCCGGAAGGCCCCAACATCGGCCTCATCTCGTCGCTGGCCGCCTATGGCCGCGTGAACCCCTACGGCTTCATCGAGACCCCGTACCGCAAGGTCAAGAACGGGGTGGTGACGAACGAGGTCGTATACCTGACCGCCGACCAGGAGGACGAGTACAACGTCGCCCCCGCCTCGGCGAAGATCGACGACAAGGGCAAGCTCGAGGGCGAGTGGGTGATCGTGCGCAAGCAGGGCGACTTCCCCGTGATCCCGCGCGACCAGGTCCAGCTCATGGACGTGTCGCCGAAGCAGCTCGTGTCCATCGCGGCGGGACTGATCCCGTTCCTCGAGCACGACGACGCCAACCGCGCGCTGATGGGCTCCAACATGCAGCGCCAGGCCGTGCCCCTGCTCAAGCCCGAGTCGCCGCTCGTGGGCACCGGCCTCGAGGGCCGCACCGCCTACGATTCGGGCGCCATGGTGACCGCCGTCAACGCCGGCGTGGTGCACTACGTGGACGCGCGCACCATCGTGGTGAAGCGCGAGGAGGCGAAGAAGAGCGCCGCCGACTTCCTCGACGTGCCCGAGTACGACACCTACAACCTGCGCAAGTTCGAGCGCAGCAACCAGGACTCGACCATCAACCAGAAGGTGCTGGTGAAGGCCGGGCAGTCCGTCAAGAAGGGGCAGGTCCTCGCCGACGGCTCCAGCACGCAGAACGGCGAGCTGGCGCTGGGCAAGAACGTGCTGGTGGGCTTCCTTCCCTGGAACGGCTACAACTACGAGGACGCGATCATCCTGTCCGAGGAGTTGTCCAAGGAGGACACCTTCACCTCGATCCACATCGAGGAGTACGAGCTCGAGGTGCGCGACACCAAGCGCGGCCCCGAGGAACTCACCCGCGAGATCCCCAACGTCTCCGAGGAGTCGCTGGTCAACCTCGACGAGAACGGCGTGATCCGCGTGGGCGCCGAGGTCGACGCCGGCGACATCCTGGTCGGCAAGGTCACGCCCAAGGGCGAGACCGAGCTCAGCCCCGAGGAGCGCCTCCTGCGGGCCATCTTCGGCGAGAAGGCCGGCGACGTGCGCGACTCGTCCCTGAAGGCTCCGCCGGGCATGAAGGGCATCGTGGTCGAGACCCGGATGTTTTCGCGCAAGGAGCGCGACAAGAAGACCAAGAAGACCGACAAGGAGCGCATCGACGAGCTGCGCGCGCAGATCACCGGACGCATCCAGGAGATCGCCGGCGCGCGCGACCGCAAGCTGCTCGAGCTGCTCGACGGCAAGGACGCCCAGGAGATCCGCGACGGCTCCACCCAGGAGCTGCTGGTGGCCAAGGGCCGCAAGTTCACGGAGAAGCTCCTGCAGCGCGTGAACTTCTCCGACGTGACCGCCCCGGAGGGCCTGACCACCGACGCGTCCGCCAACGCGGTGGCCGAGAAGGTGCTGCTCACGGCCAACGACATGGTGCTGCGCCTGGAGGAGGAGCTCGACAAGGAAATCGACAAGATCATCCGCGGCGACGAACTCAAGCCCGGCGTGCTTCAGCTGGTCAAGGTGTACATCGCCAAGAAGCGCCGCATCTCGGTGGGCGACAAGATGGCGGGCCGCCACGGCAACAAGGGCGTGATCTCCAAGATCGTCCCCGTCGAGGACATGCCGTTCACGAAGGACGGCCGCCCGTTGCAGGTCCTGCTGAATCCGCTGGGCGTCCCCTCGCGCATGAACGTGGGCCAGTTGCTCGAGACGCACCTGGGCTGGGCCGCCGCGGCCCTCGGCCTCAAGGTCGCGACGCCCGTGTTCGACGGCGCCAGCTACGACGACGTGGTGGGCCTTCTCAAGGAAGCCGGGCTTCCCGAGACGGGTAAGACCACGCTCTTCGACGGACGCACCGGCGAGAAACTGCACAACGAAGTGACCATCGGCTACATGTACATGCTGAAGCTGGGCCACCTCGTCGACGACAAGATCCACGCCCGCTCCATCGGCCCCTACTCGCTCGTGACCCAGCAGCCGCTGGGCGGCAAGAGCCAGTTCGGCGGCCAGCGCTTCGGCGAGATGGAAGTGTGGGCCCTCGAGGCCTACGGCGCGGCGTACACCCTGCAGGAAATCCTCACGGTGAAGTCCGACGACGTCATGGGCCGCTCCAAGATCTACGAGTCCATCGTGAAGGGCGAAAACTCGCCGCGCCCCGGCGTGCCCGAGTCCTTCAACGTGCTCATCAAGGAGATGCAGGCGCTTTGCCTCGACGTGAAGCTGCTGCAGGCGGAAGAGGAGCTGGTCTAAGGTCCTCACCCCAACCCCCCGGCCCCCTTCCCCTCTCCATCGCGCAAGCGATTGATGGAGAGGGGAAGGGGGTGCCCGTAGGGCGGGGGATGGGGTGAGGATGTGTACGAAGAGAAGACAGGAGATCAAGATGAACGAGACCCTCGAAGCCCAGGTCCAGACCAAGCCCCAGGACGGCATCAGCATCCAGCTGGCCGCGCCCGACGTGATCCGCAGCTGGTCGTACGGCGAGGTCACCAAGCCCGAGACCATCAACTACCGGTCCTTCAAGCCCGAGAAGGACGGCCTGTTCTGCGAGCGGATCTTCGGGCCCGTCAAGAACTGGGAATGCTCCTGCGGCAAGTACAAGCGCATCCGCTACCGCGGCGTGGTGTGCGACCGCTGCGGCGTGGAGGTGACCCACTCCAAGGTTCGCCGCGAGCGCATGGGCCATATCGAGCTGGCCGTGCCCGTGGTCCACATCTGGTTCTTCAAGAGCCTGCCCTCCACCATCGGCGCGTTGCTCGGCGTCTCCGTCAGCAACCTCGAGCGCGTGATCTACTACGAGTCGTACATCGTCACCGATCCGGGCGACACCGACCTCAAGGTCAACCAGCTGATCTCCGAGGAGGAGTACATCGACCTCGAGGAGGAGGGCCGCCACTTCGACGCGAAGATGGGCGCTCCCGCCGTGAAGCAGATGCTCGCCGAGATCGACATGGACGCGCTCTCGCGCGACATGCGCGCCCGCATCAAGACCGAGACCAGCAGCCAGCGCAAGCTCGACCTGCTCAAGCGCCTCAAGGCCGTCGAGGCCTTCCGCAAGTCGCCCAACCGTCCCGAGTGGATGGTGCTCGACGTGGTCCCCGTGATCCCGCCCGACCTGCGTCCGCTGGTTCCGCTCGAGGGCGGCCGCTTCGCCACCTCCGACCTGAACGACCTGTACCGCCGGGTCATCAACCGCAACAACCGGCTCAAGAAGCTGGTCGACATCAAGGCTCCCGAGGTCATCCTGCGCAACGAGAAGCGCATGCTTCAGGAGGCCGTCGACGTGCTGTTCGACAACGGCCGCCGCACCTTCTCCGTCAAGGGCGAGAACCGCCGGCCTTTGAAGTCCCTTTCCGAATTGCTCAAGGGCAAGCAGGGCCGCTTCCGCCAGAACCTGCTCGGCAAGCGCGTCGACTACTCCGGCCGTTCGGTCATCGTGGTCGGTCCCGAGCTCAAGATCCACCAGTGCGGCCTTCCCAAGTCGATGGCGCTCGAGCTCTACAAGCCGTTCATCATCCAGCGTCTCGAGGAGAAGGGCTTCGTCCACACGGTGAAGTCGGCCAAGAAGTTCGTGGAGAAGGAGCGTCCCGAGGTGTGGGACATCCTCGAGGAGATCATCGACGATCATCCGGTCCTCCTGAACCGCGCGCCCACCCTGCACCGCCTGGGCATCCAGGGCTTCTACCCGAAGCTGATCGAAGGCAAGGCGATCCGCCTGCACCCGCTGGTCTGCACCGCGTTCAACGCCGACTTCGACGGCGACCAGATGGCCGTCCACCTGCCCCTCTCGTTCGAGGCGCAGCTGGAGACCCGCATCCTCATGATCGCGGCGAACAACATCCTGCATCCCGCCTCGGGCCAGCCCATCGCCGTGCCCTCGCAGGACATCGTGCTCGGCTGCTACTACCTGACCGCCATGAAGGCCGCGGGCAAGGGCGCCGGCAAGCTGTTCTCCGACGTGGACCAGGCGATCCGCGCCTATGAGGAAGGCCTGGTCGAGCTGCACGTCCCGGTCAAGATCCGCATGGGCGGCGAGCTGGTCGAGACCTCGGTGGGCCGCGCCATCCTCAACCAGGCGATCCCCGCCGAGCTCGGCTACCTCAACAAGACCTTCGACAAGAAGACCATCTCGCAGACGGTGGACCGCTACTTCCGCATCGCCGGCAACGAGAAGACCGGCCAGCTCCTCGACAGGATCAAGGAGACGGGCTTCAAGTGGGCCATGCGCGGCGGCATGAGCATTTCCATCGCGGACATGATCATTCCGCCCGAGAAGTACGACATGATCCGCCAATCCCAGTCGAAGGCCGACAAGGTGGTGGAGCTGTACGAGAACGGCGTCATCACCGACGGCGAGCGCTACAACCAGATCGTCGACCTGTGGTCTCACACCACCAACGACGTGGCCACGCTGGTGTACGAGAAGCTCGCGCAGGATCGCGACGGCTTCAACCCCGTGTACATGATGGCGGTGTCGGGCGCCCGCGGCAGCCGCGAGCAGATCAAGCAGCTCTCCGGCATGCGCGGCCTCATGTCCAAGCCGCAGAAGAAGATCACGGGCCACGAGATCATCGAGAACCCGATCCTTTCCTGCTTCCGCGAGGGCCTGAACGTCCTCGAGTACTTCATCTCGACGCACGGCGCCCGCAAGGGCCTTGCCGACACGGCGCTCAAGACCGCCGACGCCGGCTACCTGACCCGCCGCCTCGTCGACGTGGCGCAGGATCTCGTGATCAACGAGGAGGACTGCGGCACCGTGCTCGGCCTCGACATGCGCGACACCACCGAGGGCGACGACGTGGTGGTTCCTCTGCAGGAGAAGATCCTCGGCCGCACCGCCGCCGACGACATCTACCACCCCGTGACCGACGAGCTTCTCTGCACGGCGGGAGCGCTCATCGACGAGCCCGCCGCCGAGAAGATCGGCGCGGCGGGCATGGAAAGCGTCAAGGTGCGCTCGGTGCTCACCTGCGAGGCCCCGCGCGGCGTGTGCGCCAAGTGCTACGGCCGCAACCTGGCCAACGGACGCATGATCGACATCGGCGAGGCCGTGGGCGTCATGGCGGCCCAGTCCATCGGCGAGCCCGGAACCCAGCTGACGCTCCGCACCTTCCACATCGGCGGCGCCGCCTCGCGCATGACCGCCGAGTCGCACAAGAAGTCGAAGTGGGACGGCACGGTGCAGCTGGTCGAGGTCGAGACGGTGGAGAACCGCCGCGGCGAGAAGGTCGTGGTCTCCCGCTCGGGCGAGCTGGCCATCATCGACGAGAACGGCCTCACCCGCGTCCGCTACGTCGTGCCCTACGGCTCCGTGCTCAAGGTCGCGGACTCGCAGGCTGTCAAGTCGGGCGCGCTCCTGTTCGAATGGGATCCGTACAACACCCTCATCATCACCCGCCACGGCGGCAAGGTGGAGTTCGACGAGCTGAAGGAAGGCGTGACCTTCGTGACCGAGTTCGACGACGCCACCGGCGTCGAGAGCCTGCGCGTGATCCGCGACAAGCGCACCAAGCTGCACCCGCACCTCAACATCGTGGATGCGGAAGGCAACAAGCTCGGCCGCTACTCGCTGCCCGAGAACGCCTACCTGCAGTTCCGGAGCGGCGACGCCGTGTTCGCCGGCGACGCGCTGGTCAAGATCGCGCGCGCCGCGGGCAAGACGCGCGACATCACCGGCGGCCTTCCGCGCGTGGCCGAGCTCTTCGAGGCGCGCCGCCCCAAGAGCCCCGCCGTGGTCGCCGCCATCGACGGCATCGTTTCCTTCGGCGAGGTCGAGCGCGGCCAGCAGCGCATCGTCGTCGGCGACGGCGAGGTGCAGGAGTCCTACCTCATCCCGCGCGGCAAGCACGTCACGGTGCACCCGGGCGACCGGGTGCGCAGCGGCGACAAGCTCTGCGACGGCCCCATCGACCCGCACGACATCCTGCGCATCAGCGGCGACGCCGAGGTGCAGCGCTACCTCGTGGAGGAGATCCAGGCGGTGTACCGCCTGCAGGGCGTGACCATTTCCGACAAGCACATCGAGTGCATCGTGCGCCAGATGATGCGCAAGGTGGTGGTCGAGAATCCGGGCGACACCGAGCTGCTCGAGGGCGAGGACATCTCCAAGACCCGTCTTCGCGAGGAGAACAACCGCGCCACGGCGGGTGGCGGCGCTCCCGCCTCGTTCCGTCCGCTCCTGCTCGGTATCACGAAGGCCTCGCTCGCCACCGACAGCTTCATCTCGGCGGCATCCTTCCAGGAGACCACCAAGGTGCTGACGGCCGCGGCCATCGCGGGCAAGATCGACACCCTCGAGGGCCTCAAGGAGAACGTCATCATGGGCCGCCTCATTCCCTCCGGCACGGGCAACCGCACGGTGGGCGACATCCGGGTCCGCGACCTGGATGCCGAGGCGGAGGAGGAGGCCGCGTTGCGGTCTCCGGTCTCCAATGCGGTGCCGAACATCCCGGAACCCCTCTTTTCGGGGGAAATTCCCGCCTAAGACCGGGGTTTGGGACTCTTTGCAAGCCTCGCTTCGCAGGTTTGGGTTTGGGAAAACGCAAAATTCTCAAACCCAAACCAGCAGGGAATGGCCCACGGAGAATCCCAAACCCTCTAACCCATTGACGCCAAACGGCTTGAAAAGCTAAAGTTCACACCCCATTACCGGATCCGGAGAAGAAGTGCCGACCATCAGCCAATTGATTCGCAAGGGCCGCCTCGCGCCCCGCAGCAAGAGCAAGGCTCCCGCCTTGATGGGCAGCCCGCAAAAGCGCGGCGTCTGCACCCGCGTTTACACCACCACGCCGAAGAAGCCCAACTCCGCGCTCCGCAAGATCGCGCGCGTCCGCCTCTCCAACAAGATGGAAGTGACGTGCTACATCCCGGGCGAAGGCCACAACCTGCAGGAGCACAGCATCGTGCTGATCCGCGGCGGCCGTGTGAAGGACGTTCCCGGCGTGCGCTACCACATCATCCGCGGCACGCTCGACACCTCCGGCGTCGAAGGCCGCCGCCAGAGCCGCTCGCTCTACGGCGTGAAGAAACCCAAGGCCGGCGCCGCCGCCGCTCCCGCCGCCAAGGGCGGCAAGAAGAAATAAGGATCGAACATGTCCCGACGCAAAAAAGCCGACAAGCGCCGCACCTACGGCGACCCCCGCTTCAACAGCACGCTGCTCACCCAGTTCATGAACGTGATCATCGGGCAGGGCAAGAAGTCCATCGCCGAAGACATCGTGTACACGGCCTTGGCCGAGTTCAAGAAGAAGGTCGGCGGCGAGGACGATGAGTTGACCCTCTTCAAGGCGGCGCTCAACAACGTGAAGCCCGCCGTCGAGGTGAAATCCCGCCGTGTGGGCGGCGCGAACTACCAGGTGCCCATCGAGGTTCCGGCCCCCCGTCGCACGGCGCTCGCTCTGCGCTGGCTGAAGGAAGCCGCCCAGAACCGCAGCGAGAAGGACATGCCCCGCCGCCTGTCGGCCGAGCTGATCCAGGCCTACAACAACGAGGGCAACGCGGTCAAGAAGCGGCAGGACGTGCATCGCATGGCCGAGTCGAACCGCGCCTTCGCGCACTTCCGCTGGTAATCGCTCACCTCGGCTCCGCTCGGTGAGCGGGACGAAGGAATCTCAAAGCCCTCCGGGAAAAACCCCGGGGGGCTTTTTTCTTGGCCCAAAATTAATATGACTATATTAGTCATATGATTCAGACCAGCATATCCTCCGCCAAGGCCAAGCTGAGTTATTTCATCGAATTGGCCAAAAAAGGCGAAACGGTGCTTATCACCGACCGGGGAGTTCCCGTGGCGAAGCTTGAGTCCGCAGCGCGTCCCGCCCGAACGGACCTCAGCCCCGAGGATGCCGGCCGCCTCCACCGGCTTGAGAAGGCCGGTTTGATCCGCGTCGCCGACAAGCCGATGGACTTGAGTTGGCTGGACATGCCCTTGGCGCAGCCCTTGCCAGGGGGCGACATCCTCAAGGCCCTTCTCGATGAACGGGAGGAATCCCGGTGAGATTCTGGGACAGCTCCGCCCTCGTGCCGCTCCTTGTCGCCCAACCTGCATCACCCCGCATGAAGGAGCTCGCGATGGCGGATCCCGTCATGCATGTGTGGTGGGGGACGCGGGTGGAATGCGTTTCGGCCATCTCGCGTCTCGATAGGCTGGAGCGCCGAATCGACCTCGCCCAGGTCGGAGTCGCGATGGAGCGCCTGGAGCGGATCGCCCGCAACTGGCTGGAAACGGAGCCTTCGGAGACGGTGCGCGAGATCGCGCAACGTCTTCTGCGCGTCCACAACCTGCGCGCCGGCGATTCGTTGCAGCTCGCGGCCGCGATCGTGGCGTCCGAGAACTATCCCTCGTCGGCGGAGTTCGTCTGCCTGGACTCCCGACTCAACGAAGCCGCGATGCGCGAGGGGTTCCGGGTGGTCGATCCATTGGCGGGTGCGCGATGACACCACCGGCCCGGTTCGCGACTTTTCCCGGGACGATGCGAAATAAGCGTCTCAAGTAAACCGAGGTTAACGCACCGGCCGGAGGAACCGGCTAGACTTGGTTCGCATAAACGGCTTGAAGGAGGTTTCAATGGGTGCTCTCAAGGGGTTTCTGGTCGCGCTTCTCGTCGCCCTGCCCGCGTTGTCCGTCGAACTGCGGCTCGAGGACGGGAGCGTGGTGCGCGGAGAATTGATGGAGCGCAACGATTCGGTGGTCGTGGTCCTCACCGAAAGCCTGGGAGAACTGAGGATCCCCGCCCGGCGAGTCGTGGGAGGGCTTCCGGAGAGTCCCGACCCCGAAAAGGCCTCGATGACCCCACGCGACCGGGACCCTTCCGGCCACGCGTTGTTCTTCCTGCCCACCGCCTTCACCCCGCATCGCGGCGCCTTCACCTTCCGCGATTTCGAGTTGCTTTTCCTCACCTTGGGGTATTCCGCGACGGACGCCACCAGCTTCACTTTGGGAGGACTGTTCCCCATCACCTCCGAATTCCAGTTGTTCACCTTCGGCGCCAAGCACCGCCTGTGGATTTCGGAAAATCGCGACCTCGCGGCCGCATTGACCGCCAGCTTCACCAAACCCGTGAGCGACGCCTCGGACGGGCTGGATTACCTGGTCAATGGAAATTTGGTGGTCAGCCGACGCTTTTCCGACGAGAGGTTCACCGATGCCTTCGGCCTGCATGGGGCGTTGGGCTACGCCGGCATCTCGTACAAGGACGAACGGTTCGATTACGACTGCTTCTGCGACAGGTCGAAGCGGCGCTGGGAAGACAACGTGTCTTTCGGCTTCGGAGGGGAGATACGGCTGACGCCCAACGCAAAGCTCATGGCCGAATACCTGAGCGCGGCGCCCTTCAATCCCGAGGAGGACGGCATAGGGGTGATGACCATCGGATTCCGCCTTCATGGAACCCGCCTTTCGGCCGACATCGCCGGCTTCCGGCCTGTCGGTGAGGATGCGGGCGACCTGATCTTCCTGCCCCTCCTGAACGTGGGGTACAGGTTCTAAGGGGGAGAGGAACGAGGATTCCAGTGGCTGGCGGCTGGTGGCTGGTGGGTAGTGGGTAGTGGGTAGTGGCCGGTGGGTAGTGTTCACTCGACACTGCCACCCGCCACTACCTACTACCCACTACCCATTACCCATTACCCATTACCCACTACCCATTACCAACCCCCCTCTCCTCCCTGCTAACTTTCCCCCATGGATCTCCCTTGGATTCTCGCCTATCTCGCGCTCGGCGGCGGCGTAGGCGTTCTCGCGGGATTGTTCGGCATCGGGGGCGGGGGGGTGATGGTCCCGGTGCTCTCGGCGATGTTCGCCGCGCAGGATTTTCCGCCGGAGCACCGGCTGCATCTGGCGCT
>CBFGVC010000039.1:0-13666 GCA_965652255.1 uncultured Fibrobacteria bacterium
TAACCTATCGCGCCGTGCGCGTGCTGCGCTCCTGCGACCGCATCCTCGCCGAGGACACGCGCCACTCGCGCGTGCTGCTCGACCATTACGGCGCGCGCAAGCCGCTCGAGCCTTATCACGACTTCAACAAGGAAAAAGTCTCGGCGGGCTACCTGCGGCGGCTGAAGGACGGCGAGGCCGTGGCGCTCATCTGCGACGCGGGCACGCCCGGCATCGCGGATCCCGCCTTCAACCTCGTGAAGCTGGCGCTGGCCGAGGGCATTCCGGTCTTCCCGGTCCCGGGCCCTTCGGCGCTGCTTGCGGCCGTGACGGCCTCGGGGCTTCCCACCGACCGTTTTTCATTCGAGAACTTCCCGCCCAAGAAGTCGGCCCAGCGCATCCACAAGCTGGAGAAGCTCAAGGCCCGATGGACCGAGGATGAAAACCACGCGCCCACCTTGGGTTTCTACGTCTCGCCCTACAACGTGGCGGCCTTTCTCGGCGAGATCGCCCAGGTGTTCGGCCCCGACATGCACGTGGTGGTGGCGCGCGAGCTGACCAAGAAATTCGAGGAATTCCTGCGCGGCCCGGCGGCGGAGCTGCAGGCGCGCTTCGGCCAGAAGGAACCCCGGGGAGAATTCGTGGTGATGTTTCATCCGCAGGGGAAAAGATGAGGTCGGAGGTCGGGAGCCGGGAGTCGGGAGAAGCTTGCGTCCCGGGAATCATCCTTCCCGCCGAAGGACGCGCCTGATGGCTGCCGGCGTGGAACCCTTGTCTCCGGGGAGCCTCCCGCCTCCCGGCTCCCGGCTCCCGGCAACAAGCATATCCGGCGCTTGGCTTCAGAAACACCCCAGGGCGACGATCCTGGCGTTTTCCCTCCTCTGGGCGCTCTGCTACCCGCCCTTCCCGCTGGGGCCGCTTGCCTTCGCGGTGCTCGCGCCCGCCTTTCTCGCCACCGCCGCGCTGACGCCTCGCGCGAGCTTCGCGGCCTGGTTCCTGGGCGGCCTGGCGTACAACACCGCGATGTATTGGTGGATCTGGCACGTGATGAAGGTCGGGCCGGCCGTGCTGGTGGGCGCGGGACTCGTCCTCCTCATCGCTTTCCTCTCGCTCTTCAATGGCCTGCTCGGGATGGCCTTTCGCCTCGCCCTCCGCTCTCCGCGCCGAGGGCTTTTGCTCGCGCTGTTTCCTCTCGCCTTCGCCGGCCTCGAGGCCGCGCGCGCGATCGGCGAAATGTCGTTCCCCTGGAACAACCTCGGCTACACGCTGGGCGACTGGCCCGCCTTGTTCCAGTCGGTTTCGCTGTGGGGCACCTACGGGCTCTCGGCCCTGATGGCCGCGGCCAACCTCCTGCTCTTCTCGGCGTTGCGCGCCAAGGGTCGCGCGCGCGCGATGCGGTTCGCGGCGTTCGCGGCCATCCCCTTGCTGCTCGGGCTGCACGGGGCGGCCCTGCTGGGTCGCGCGGACGACGGGGACGCGCCCCGCATCGACGTGAGCCTCGTGCAGCCCTCGATCCCCCAGACGAAGAAGTGGGACGAAGCCTACTTCGCCGAGGTGATGGCCAAGACGTTCCGGACCATGGAGGGAAGTCGGGCCGGCGGCGCGGGCGAGCCCATGCGCGGCACCGACCTGATCGTGCTCGCCGAGACGGCCGTCCCCGACTTCCTGCGCACGCGCCGCGGGCTGACGGATTCGTTGCGCGATGCCGCGAGGGCCCATGAGGCTTTCCTGCTCGTCGGCGCGCTCGACTTCGTGCCCGATCGCCGCCCGTGGAGCGAGTACGCGTTCTACAACTCGGCGTTCCTGTTTTCACCGGACGACGGGGAGGCCGGCGAAGAAGCCCCCGCGCAATATTCCAAGCTTCGCCTCGTGCCCTTCAGCGAGGCCATACCCTTCAAGGGTTTCCTGCCCATGCTGAACTACGTCGAGTCGAAGGTGGGTTCCGGCGGCTTCACGCCCGGTGACGGCCATCGCGTCTGGCAAACGGCCGGCATTCCGTGGGCCCCTTCGATCTGCTACGAGGTCATTTATCCCTCGTTCGCGCGCGAGGCCCGCGCCGCGGGCGCCCGCTTGCTCGTGAACGTCACCAACGACGGTTGGTTCGGCCGCAGCAACGGCCCCTACCAGCACGCCAACATCTCGCGCTTCCGCGCCGCCGAGAACGGGATGCCGCTGGCGCGCTGCGCCAACAGCGGGGTGAGCGTGTTCTTCGACGCCTGGGGGCGCGACCTGGGGCGCACGGCCCTGATGGACAGCACCGTCCTGCGCCGCGAGATCGCCGTGCCCGACCGGGGGACGCCTTATTCGCGGATCGGCGGGGCGCTGGACGCCCTGTTCCTCGCCGCGCTCGCCGCCTGGATCGCCATTGCCGCATGGCGCCCCGCCCGCGGCCGGACTAAATTATCCTCATGAAGATCCGGACCGCGGTCTACATCACCCTCTTCGTGCTGGCCATTTGCCTGGCCATCGCGCTGATCGTGTTCTGGAACATCTACATCATCCGCGATTACCTCACCATCCGGGAATTGCACCTCGAACTGCACGGGGAAACCCGGGAGTTCTCCTCGGGAGGCCGATGGATCGTGCTCGCCCTCGGCATCACCGCCGGGGTCGTCCTGATCGTGTCGCTCTCACTGTTCTTCGCCGCCGTGATGCGAGGCAACATCCTCAAGGCCCAGCAGCGGGACTTCGCCAACATGATGACGCACGAGTTGCGCCTGCCGCTCTCGGGGATCCGCCTGCTGGCGCAAACGCTGCGCCAAGGGTCGCTGGAACCGAGCGACACCGAGCGTTTCGCCGACGGCATCCTGTCGGAATGCGGGCGGCTCGGGCTGCTCGTTGACCAGCTGCTCAAGGTCCAGCAGCTCGAGCACGGACAACTGCTGCTGCACAAACGCCCCCTCGACGCGGGAGGCTTCGCGCGCGACTTCGCGGCGGCATGGCCTCGGCCCGTGACGCTCGAGGCCCCCGAGGGGCTGAGGATCGAAGCGGATCCCCTGCTGCTGGAAATGTGCCTCGCCAACCTCGTGACCAACGCCGAGAAATACGGTCGGGGGTCGGTTCCCGGGATCCGTGTTTCGCGCGAGGGGCGGGACGCCCGCTTCGCGGTGCGCGACGGGGGCCGCCCGCTGCAGCGCAAGTACCTCAAGAAGGTGTTCCAGAAGTTCTACCGCGTGCCCAACCTGACCACGCGACGCCAGGGCGGCGTGGGGCTCGGCCTCTACATCGTGCGGAGCGTGGCGCGCCTTCACAAGGGACGCGCCGAGGCCCATCCGCTCGAGAACCCCGAGGGCAACGAGTTCTCCTTCCGCATTCCCCTCGCGGAGGGTGCGGCATGACGCGCCCCGCCCGCATCCTGCTGGTCGAGGACGACCAGAGCCTCGCCCTGGGGCTCGAGTTCAACCTGCGCCGGCAGGGCTACGAGACGGCCGTGTTCCCTGACGCGGAGTCGGCCGGGGTCGCCGTCTCGCGCGAAGAACCCTTCGACCTGTTCATCCTCGACCGCATGCTGCCGGGAAAGGACGGGCTGACCTTCCTTGCGGAACTGCGCGCCGCGGGCCGAGACACCCCCGCGCTCCTGCTCACCGCCCGCGACTCGCACGAGGACATCGTGGAAGGGCTCGACGGCGGCGCCGACGACTACCTCGTGAAGCCCTTCGACCTGAACGTGCTGCTGGCGCGCGTGCGCACCCTGCTTCGGGGCCGTGCGCCGCGCGCGCGCGGCGCGGCGCCCGACGAGGCGCGTTTCGGCGACGCGAGGGATCCGATCCGCGCGGATTTCAACGCGATGACCTTGGAGGCGCGCGGGACGACGGGGCGCCTGACCTACAAGGAGGCCCAGATCCTGAAGCTCCTGTGGGAGCGCCGCAACCAGGTTGTGACTCGCGAGGAGATCCTCCAACGGATCTGGGGAGTGGAGGGATACATCCAGAGCCGCACGGTGGACAACCATATCGTGCAGCTTCGCAAGCGGATCGAGGCCGATCCCAAGAAGCCCCGCCGCATCCTTTCCATACACGGTTCGGGATACAAGCTCGTCGCATGAGGAAGCGGCCCGCAAATTCGTAACTTGAAGCCCGTGCCGCTTCCTCCGAAATCCGCCCTCGGGGTCATCGCCGTCCCCTTTCTCGCCTTCGCGCTCGCCCAGGCTCCCCCGGCGCACGCGTCGACGGCGCCGGATGCGGCGCCGCGCGGCTGCGCCACCATGCTCATCGCCGGGCAGACCCACCCGGCTTCGGGGGGCGGGCCGGGAACCGGCGTGGCGGCCCGCGTTTCGCGCACGCAGGCCGCCACGCACTCGGCCCGGACCTTGGTGACGCAGCGCTTCGCCCTGCACTACACCCTGGCCCCCAACATCCACAGGGTCAAGCTGACCGCGCCGGACGCCTCGCTCAAGGCCTCCGCGGACTCGATCCGCGCCACGTTGTCCGCTTCGCTTTCGGCCTACCTCAAGGACTCCACCGTGCATGCGCGCCTCGACTCGATGGGCGCGCAACATCCGCAGTACGTCCAGAAGGCCGCGGAGTTCCTCGAGCGCGCCTGGGAGTATTATGACTCGTTGGGCATGCGCATGCCCGAGTATCCGAGCACCTCCGGCACCTACCTCGCCTCGTCGCAGGGGCGGTACGTGGTGGACATCGCCGACGTGAACGCCTCGAGCGGGCTTTCCGGCCCATACTACGGACTCGCCTGGCCCCCGAACTTCGGCGGCTTCATCCTGCTCGAGAACGACTTCCTCTACGCGGCCAGCTTCAACACCCTCTCGGACATGGTTTCCGGATCGCCGGTCCGCGCCTTCTACCCCCCGGGCACGGTGTACCGGAACTACGCCGAGGAGTGGGAGATGGGCCTCAAGGTGACCGCCTCCCACGAATTCTATCACTCCGTGCAGTACGCCTACCTGCCGGTGCTTCCCGGATCCCCGCACGCCTGGTACGAATTGAGCGCCACGGCGATGGAGGAACGCCTCGCTCCCGAGGTCAACGATTACTTCCAGTACCTGCCCTACAACGTCGCCAACAGCCATCAGTCTTCGCTCTTCACGCAACCGCCGGCCAACGCCAACTACGGCAACGGCATCTTCCACACCTTCCTGACCGGTGAACTTGGGGCGGATTTCGACGTGGCGATCTGGGAGCGGCTGGGCGACACGACGGTCTCTCCGCGAAACAACCTGGCATTGTCGCTCCTGCACGTGTTCGGCCAGGCGAAATGGGACAGCCTCTATGCCGCGTACGCCGCGGCGATGAGCATTTCGGGAACAGCGGGCGCGGCGGAGTCTCCGCTGGCCTTCTCCCCCGACATGGCGCTCTGGCCGAAGCCGCGTTTCGACAGCGTGCCCGAAAATTCCGGAAGCCAATTGTCCGTCCCCGCCCTCACCTTTCGCCTGATCCGGCCGCCGGAAACGGGAACAGGCATCGCCCGGTTGTCGGGAATCTCCGGAGCCTGGCGCGTGGATAGCGCCGGAGGAGCGGGGTACGGCGCGGAATTCCTGCCGGGAACCTTTCTTCCCGTGGCGAAGGCGGGGGGGGCTTCTTCGTCCGCGCTCGCGGTGGCGAATCCCTCCTTCAGCCTGTCCGGGCAAGCTTTGCTGGCCAAGGCGGGGGTGGGAATCGTTCCCTCGTCCAATCCCGTCTCCCGGGCCCAGGCGCCGATGTTTTTCCTCTCCTCGGAGACGACCCCTACCGACAGCGTGCTCATCCTCTCCGAGTCCGGCCGCAGGATGGCCAGCCTGGCCACGACCGACTCCGGCGCCTACTGGACTTGGGATTTAACCGATGCGCAAGGCCGAATCGTGCCTCCCGGCCTTTATTTCTTCGGAATTCCGGGTCAGGCTCCGCGGCCCCTGCTGGTTCTCCCCTGACCCACCCCTCCTCTTTTAGCTAAATTGCCGCGTTCCCCCTTGTGGAACACGGATTTACGACCATGATCATACCGCAGCAGCCCCGCCTCTCCGACGCCGAACTCAAGGAAATCACCGAGATCGCCGCGGAATTCAACGTCACGGTCCAAGCCATCCACGGGGCCCAGCGTTCGATCTACGCCATCCTCGGGGATGAGACCAGCCCGGAGCTCATCAACCGGATCGAGGGTCTCCCCTACGTCGACCGCTTCGACCGCATCCAGGTTCCCTACAAGCTGATGGCGCGCGAAAGCAACCTCGCGCACCACACGATCACCATCGGGAAGCGCTCCGTGCCCGGAGAGTTCGCGGTGATCGCGGGCCAATGCACGATCGACCCCAACAACAAGAACTATTTCTTCGAGACCGCGCACGCGGTGAAGGAAGCCGGCGCCGACATGATCCGCGGCGGCGTGTGGAAGCCGCGCACCTCGCCCCACTCCTACCAAGGCGACGCCAAGAGCCTGTACATCCTGCTCGAGGCCCGCGACCGCACCGGCCTTCCCATCAACACCGAGGTGATGGACTTCGACCAGGCCAAGCTCTGCGTCGAGGCGGGCGTGGATTCGCTTCAGATCGGCGCGCGCAGCGCCCTCAACTACCGGCTTCTCCAGGAAGTGGGCCGCATGACCAAGGGCACCGGAACGCGCGTCCTGCTCAAGCGCTCCATGCACATGGGCCCCGTCTCCGAATTCATCCTCGCCGGCGAATACATCGTGGCGCAGGGAAACCCCAACATCCTGCTTTGCCCGCGCGGCACCATGCCCAACATGGACGGCTACCGCAACCATCCCGACGAGTGCATCACCCCGCTGCTCAAGGAGAAGACCTGGGCCCCGGTGATCGTCGATCCCTCGCACAGCGTGGGCAAGTCGGTGTACGTGCCGCACGCGGCGTTGGCGGCCGTGGCCTACGGGGCCGACGGCCTGTGCATCGAGACGCATTGCAACCCCAAGAAGGGCGTGGGCGACGATCCCAAGCAATCCGTCACGCCCGACGTGCTCGGCCGCATCATCCGCGAGGGCCGCGAACTGCACGCGAAGATGAAGGTGATCACGAAGTCGCTGCAGGCGGCATGAGAAAACCTGTCGGGGGACGGGTGTCGGGAGGCGGGAGAACATCCCAGGCTCCCGGAAGCAAGCCGGGAAATTTCGCTCCCGACTCCCGATTCCCGACTCCCGACTTGGCCGCATGGGGGTTTCTACCCAAACCCCTCGCCGCCGTTCCCCGCCGCCTCGGCTTCGAGAAGCCTACCCCCGTCCAAACCGAATGCCTCGCGGCGGCATTGTCGGGAGAATCCTTCGCCGCCGTGGCCCCGACGGGAACGGGCAAAACCTTCGTCTACCTTCTGCCCCTTTGGGCGAGGCTTCCCCGCAACCGCGGACATGAAAACCTGATCCTCGTCCCGACCCGTGAATTGGGCTACCAGGTCTCGCAGATGCTGCAAGAGCTCGATCGCGACGCCCGCGACGGCCTCGTCCTCGCCTTGGGCGGACACGACCTCGAGGCCCAGAAGCGCCGTCTTGGCCAGGGTTGGCATACCCTCGTGGCCACGCCGGGCCGTCTCCTCGACCTGCTCTCGACCGATCCGGGCCTGTTGCGGTCCGTCCGCTTTCTCGTGCTCGACGAGTTCGACCGGCTCATCGACATGGGATTCGAGGAACAAGTGGGGGGCATCCTGGCCAAGCTGCCGAAGAGGCGCCAGACCTTGCTTTTCTCCGCCACGGGCGCGGAGGACGCGCTCGGGCGCCTGCCGCTGGGCGAACTCCCCAGGCGCGAGGTGCGCGCGCCGGGAGGGAGGGGTGGCGCGCCGCTCGAGGAGCGTTTCTTCTTCCTCAAGTCGAACCGGACGAAGAACGAATTGCTGGCCGCCGCGCTTGGAGAACCCGGGAAGCCGGTCAAGGCCGGCAAGGCGTTGGCGAAGGCCGGAGCGGGCGCGCAGGCGCCCGGACAGGTGCTCGTCTTCGTGGCGAACCGGGAGAAGGCCAACCACCTCAACGGTCTTCTCCGCCTGCGGGGTTATTCCTCGGCCGCCCTGCACGGCGATCGCCTGCAGGGCGAACGCGCGGCGGCGTACCAGGATTTCAAGGATGGCAAGACGCGCGTGCTCGTGGCCACCGACCTCGCCGCCCGCGGGCTCGACGTGGCCCGGGTGGATTTGGTCGTGAACTTCGACCCGCCGCGCAACTTCAGGGAGTACGTCCACCGCTCCGGCCGCACGGCCCGCCGCGATCGCCCGGGCACATGCATCACCTTCGCCGGCCCCGACGACTACCTCGCCGTCCGCAACATCGAGCGGGAATACGGCGGCCCGCTGCCGACGCATCCCGACTATGCCCAGCGCGACCGCTGGCTCGAGTCGGCCAAGCGGACACATGACGCCAAGGCCCGCGTCGAGAAAAGGGCGGAGTTTCTGCGCCGTGAGCAGGGGATTTCATCGGGAAAGAGGCGTGGCGATGCGGCCGGTTCCTCCGGTTGAGACGATACCGTTCTCCCCCGCCCTGCACCGTCCCGCCCCAAGGCCGTAAATCCCGGTAGCGTTTTTCAAGAATTCGCCGGAGACGGGCCGCTTGATTCCCGTTCAAACACCGAATAAATCCTGAAAAAGATGTTGCGCCGCACGCGGGGGTCGCCTAGGTTAATCCTTACCCTCGATTAGTGTCCGTTGCGCGGGTAATAACGGCCTAATCCTCAGCGGCGGCCTGCGGGGCGAAAGCTTCTGCAGGTCGCCGCCCCCACGAAGCTTCCAGTAGCGAGCGAAGGGCGGTAAACCGCCAGCCGTGAGGCGTGGCGAGTGGATCGTGGATCGTGGATCGTACAGGCCTGAGCGACCACGCCCCTACCGCCGCTTGCGCGCTTTTTCCCTCTCGACGATTCCCGCGAAGTATTCGAATGAGCGATCCTCGGCGAGGCGGCCGTTCACGAAGATGGTGGGCGTGCCCTGCACGCCCACGCGCTGGCCGAGCTCCATGTCGGCGTCGAGCAGGTCGTTGATGGCGGGCGTGAGCGGCATCTCGCGGCGAAAGCGCGCCATGTCCAGCCCGAGCGACGAGGCGACGGCGAGGTACAGGCTGTCGCCGAGGCTCCGAAAGCGCGGGGATACCGCCGAGCGGAACTCGAAGAACCTTCCCTGGTTCCCCGCGGCGATGGCCGCGGCCGCCGCGCCGCGCGCCTGCTGGTGGAACGACAGCGGGAAGTGCTTGTACACCAGCCTCACGTCGTCCGGATAAGCCTCCTGCACCGCGTCGAGGACGGGAACCACCTGGGCGCAATACGGGCATTGCAGGTCCGAGAACTCCACGATCGTCACCAAAGCGTTGTCCGGACCCTTGGTGAAGCTGCTTCCCACGGGGATGACCTTGGGCGTGGTGTCGGCCGGGGGGCGCCAGCCCACGCGCAGCGCCACGAACTCGCTCTGGCTCTGCATGGTGCGCAAGATCGTCAGGATGCTGTCCTGCCTCGCTTCCACGGCGCGCAGGCGCGCGTCGCTTCCGGGAGAAACGCAAGCCGACAGCGACAGCATTGCGCCGAGCATAACCGAGGCGAGGGCGAAAAGGTTCCAGGGGCGTTTCATGGGGACTCCGGGATTTTTGGCGGGAATATCAACCCGGCGAAATGGATTTCGGGGGCGTCTGCCGTAAAATAGGATGTTCGGAGGGTTACATCCCCGCCGCCGCGCGGTCGAGAAGGACGACGGCATCCGGATGATCCTTCATCGCCAGCGTGATCGGCAGCGATTCGTCGCCCGCGCGCAGGCGGCGGATCATCTCCGCCTTGCCCGCGCCCAGCGCCACCAGGACCAGCCTGCGCGCGGCGCGGATGGGTTTCAGCCCCAAGGTGACCCGGCGCGGCGGAGGCTTCGGGGAGTCCGTGACGTCGATGACGTCGGAGTCGAGATCGCGAAGGGTGTCCTTGCCGGGGAACAAGGAGGCCGTATGCCCGTCCTCCCCCATTCCCAGCCAAACCTCGTCGAAGACCACCGGCGCGCCGCCGAACTCGGCGCGCAAAAGCCTCGCGTAGTCGTCGGCGTTCCGGACGTGATGGGCCTTTTGATCCTCGAGGCCTGCCGGAACCAGAAGCTCCTCGTAGCAGGATTTCCAGTTGCATTGCGGGTCGTCGAAGGGCACGTCGCGCTCGTCCACCAGGAAGAAGCGCGGCGGCCGTCCGCTTTCCGCGCGGCGGCGCATCCCGGGAGCCCAATGGCGGAAGAGCGTGGCGAAGGTGGTTCCGCCCGAGACCGCGATGCGCGGCCCCTCGGCGAATTCGACGGACTTGGCGGCGACGTCCTCCGCCGTGTCGAGGACGATGAATTGCATGATGCCTCCCGTGTCACCGCAGCGCGGCGAAAATTTCTTCCATCGCCTTCAGCGACGCCTCGGCCGGCGAAAGTCCCGGGAAGCGTTCGTGCGCGTAGTTCACCCCCGAGGAGCTGTTGAGCAGGTGCAGGTCGGGGTCTCCCCCGCCGTTGCGGATGGCGCGGATCACATCAAGGGCATCGCCCCCCTGCCCGATCCCCCCCACCGAAATGCCGGGGATGAGCATGGGAATCTCGTTCCCGAGACCGCGCCAGAAGCTTACCAGCGACTCCAGCTCCGCGGGCGCGGTCGCGCCCACGACGGCGCCAAGGTCGCCCTTGTCCCACGCGGCGACACGCTCCGCCACCACACGATACAAAGGCAGGCGGCGGCCTTCGCCCAGGTCCACAGTCAATTCCTGAAAGTCGCGCGCGCCGGGGTTGGAAGTGCGCACGAGCACATAGGCGCCGCGGCCGGCCGCCGTCTTCTCCTGGAACGGCCCGACGGAATCCGAGCCCATGTAGGGCGCGACGGTGACGGCGTCGGCCTCGAAGGTCGCGAAGGCCGCCTCGGCATACGCGCCCGAGGAGGTGCTGATGTCGCCGCGCTTGGCGTCTAGGATGACGAGAATCCCGGCGTCGCGGTACTCGCGGATCATGTCCCGGAGGACTTTCAGGGCATCGAGCCCCAAGGCCTCGAAATAGGCGCTGTTGGGCTTGACCGCGGCCGGAAAAAGGGCGCGTTTGGCCATGGCCTCGAGAAGATCGGCGTAAAAGCGGCGCACCCGGTCGGCGGCGGAGCCTTCCCGGGCGGGGAACCTTTTCAGGACGGGATCCAGTCCCACGCAAAGCGTGTTTCCGGTCTTTTGGGTGCGAGCCAACAGTCGTTGACGGTAGGTCGGGGAGGCGGTAGTCACGAGGGGGAAAGGTAGGACAATAGAACAATGCAGCAATAGAACAATGGAAAACAGCCGGGCCAATTAAGGTCGGGACACCATTGGGCATTCTTCCATTGCTTCATTGTTCTATTGCCGCATTGTTCTATTGAGAATTTTTATCCCTATTGTCCCTACCGGTTTAATATGGTATATTTCCTTCCGTGAAGGTCTCTTCCAAAACCCTCTACACCTTCCAGTTCCTGAGCGCGTTGGCCATCAAGGGACGTAAGACCCCCGTGCAGTTGCGCGAGATCGCCACCGAGTACGACATCCCCTTCAAGTTCCTGGAGCAGATCGCCATCCTGATGAAGGGCGTGGGGCTCGTGCGCGGCACGCGCGGCAAGACGGGCGGCTACCAGCTGGCCGTGCCTCCCGAGAACATCGACCTGGCGCGGGTGATCCGGGCCACCGAGGGCGAGGTGCTCCCGTGCGCCGACATCGAGGGGGGGAATCCGGTCGTGGGCGAACTGCTCTCCGACGTCTTCGCCCGCCAACGGGCGGCGGTGGAGCGCGGCCTCTCGTCGGTGACCTTGGCCGAGATCGCGGAGAAGGCGCGGCGCAAGATGGAGCCCGCCCCCATGTTTTACGTGTGAGCGAAGACGAGACAAGCATGAACGCCACGAACCCATACCCCGACCTCGAGGCGCTGCGCCGCCGCGCCGCGGAGCTGAACGAGGAGCTGGCGCCGCTCGACGCGGACGCGCGCCTGCGCCTCGCCCACGACGTGTTCGGCCAAGGCCTCATCGCCACGACGTCCTTCGGCCGCGACGCGGCCTTGCTCCTGCATCACCTTTACCGCCTCAGGATCCCGGCCCGCGTCTTCTTCATGGATACGGGTTTCCACTTCCCCGAGACCCTCGCCTATCGCGACACGCTGGCGAAGGCCTGGGGGCTGGATGTTCGCACGGTCTCCTCCGACAGGCCCGAAGCCGAGCGGCGGCAGTACGCCGTCACGGAAAACGGAACGACCCGCATCACCGACGTGGACGCCTGCTGCGGCATCAACAAGGTGGAGGTGCAGCGCAAGTTCCTCGCGCAGCCGGACGTGACGGCCTTCGTGTCCGGCCTGCGCCGCGACCAGGCCGCCACGCGGCAGGACACGCCCTTCGCGGGCGTGCAGCGCGGAAAGATCAAGATCGCGCCCTTCGCCGATTGGCCGCAGGCTGACGTCGACCTTTACCTGAAGCTCTGGGAAGTTCCCGAGCATCCGCTTGCGGCGCAGGGATACACCAGCATCGGCTGCAGCCCGGCCACGTGCACGCGCAAGCCGCTGCCGGGCGAGGACGCGCGCAGCGGCCGCTGGGCCGGGGACGCGAAGATCGAGTGCGGCATCCATCTCGACACGGACGAAACCGTCGATGCTCCCGACAGGAAGCCCGAGGGATGAGATGACGACGAAGCGCCCCTCCCCCGTCGCGCCATCCGCTTCCGCGCGCTTTGCTCGCGACATGACGGCCCTCGTGGGCCGCACGCCCCTGGTGCGCCTGAACAAGGTCGTGCCGCACGCCGAGTCGCTCTTCCTCGCGAAGGTCGAGGCGCGCAATCCCGGCGGTTCGCTCAAGGATCGCATCGCGCTCAACATGATCCTCGAGGCCGAAGAAAAGGGCAAGCTGAAGCCGGGCATGACCTTGCTGGAGCCCACTTCGGGGAACACGGGCATCGCGCTCGCATGGCTCGCCGCGGTGCGCGGCTACAAGTCGCTGATCCTCATGCCCGAGTCGATGAGCGCCGAGCGGCGCAACCTCCTGCGCGCCTACGGGGCGGAGTTGATCCTGACGCCCGCGCACCTGGGCATGGCGGGCGCGATCGAAAAGGCGCGCGAGATCCTGAAGGCGCGCAAGGATTGCTTCATGCTGCAGCAGTTCGACAACCCGTCGAACCCCGAGGCGCACCGGCGCTGGACGGCGGAGGAGATCTGGGAGGACACGGCAGGGAATCTCGACGTGATCGTCGCGGGCGTGGGCACGGGCGGTTTCATCACGGGCGTCGGATCGGCCCTCAAGAAGCGCAACCCGAAGCTCCGTATCGTCGCGGTGGAGCCGGCCTCGTCCGCGGTGCTGTTCGGCCGCAAGCCCGGCTGGCACGAGATCCAGGGCATCGGGGCGGGCTTCATCCCCTCGGTGCTCGACCGCTCGGTGATCGACGAGGTGCTGCCGGTGAGCGACGAGGCCGCGCGCGAGACGACGCGTCGCCTGGCGCGCGAGGAGGGCATCCTCTCGGGCCCGTCCTCCGGCGCGAACGTGTTCGCGCTCGGCGAGGTCGGCAAGCGCGCGGAGTTCAGGGGGAAGACGCTGTTGACGTTGATTTGCGACACGGGAGAACGGTATTTGAGCACGCCGGCGTATGCGGAAGAGTGAAATAAGAAGAGTGAAGAGTGAAATGAACACAAAAACTGAGGACAGGATTTTCGCGCCCGGCTTTCAACCCCAAGCTTTCTTCGCCTTTATTTCACTCTTCACATTTCACTCTTCACTCTTCCCATGATCTTCTCCCCCTCCCAAATGCAGCGCTACGCGCGCCACTTCGACCTTGCCGGCGTGGGGTTCAAGGGGC
>CBFGVC010000040.1:0-13478 GCA_965652255.1 uncultured Fibrobacteria bacterium
CCACATCTACTGCCACAGCCACCACGACATCTACCATATCTACACCACCGACGAGCACACCATCACCGTGGTGAGGCAACTGGCCTACCTCGCGGGCACCGCGACCCGCGAGCTGGCCTCGCTCCGGGGAGCACTGGCGAAGATCACCGACCGAGAGTCGCTGGTGCTCACTTGCTTCTACCACGACATCGGCAAGGGGCTGGGACCGGGACACTCGGTGACGGGGGCCCGGCTTTCCTTCGCCTTCATGGAGAAGATGGGCTTCTCGCCCTCGCGCTGCAAGCTGGTCTCGGGCCTGGTGCGCCATCACCTCCTGATGAACGACGTCATCCAGCGACGCGACCTGGACGACCCGAAGACCATCCGGGACTTCCTGGTCAAGGTGGAGACCCCGGTCTTCCTGCACAACCTCTATGTGCTGACCTACTGCGACACCTCCTCGGTCCACCCCGACGCCTGGTCGGCGTGGAAGGCGACGCTCTTGCAAAAGCTTTACGAGCGGGCGCTCGACACCTTGCAGCGTCCGTATCGCGAGCGCGCGACGACGCCGCGGGAGGGGGAGGACTTGCGGGCCGCCTTGGCGCGGGACATGCCCGAAGGGGAAATCGAGGCCTATATCGGAACCTTGGGGGACAACTACCTCGCCGCGCACAATGCCGAAGAGATCGCCCTGCACGCCGGCCTCTTGCGGGAGGCCGCGGACGGGGGCTTCGGCCTGCACGTGCGCGCCCGTCCCACGCATTGGGAGATCACGGTGGCGGCGCGCGATGAAAAAGCCCTGCTCCGCCGGATCGCCGGGGCCTTGGCCCACCTGGACCTCTCCATCCTCACCGCCAAGATCTACACCCTGGGCGGCGGGAAGGCTGTGGACCGGTTCTGGGTGGCGATACCCGATCCGGAGCGGGCATACACGGCCGACTCGCTGCGCGCGCGCCTTCTCGAAACGCTGGCCTCCGACCTTCGGTTCGACCGCCCGGACCTTGCGGCGCTGCGCGCGCGATTGCGCTTGCGCCTTCGCGCGGCGGTGGACACCGGCGAGACGCCCAACGTCTTGATTTCCAACGACATATCCGACGACTTCACCGTGCTCGACGTCACCTGCCGGGACCAGATCGGCATCCTGTTCCAGGTGGCGCTGGTGTTGAGCGAAATGGATGTGGACGTGCACGGCGCCGTGCTCACCACCGAGGCCGACAAGGCGATCGACTCCTTCTACGTCACCGACGCCGCGGGCGCCCGCATCGTCGACGGCGATCGCCTTGGTGCCATCGCGGGAGCGATCGAGCGCGAGCTCGCGTCGTCCTGACTTTCGTCGGCTAGAAAATTTTTTCGAATTCGATTGACTATTTCTGTCAAGGGCCTTATCATTTATCTGTAGCCGGTCGAATCGAGGAGATTCTTTTTGGATTCACGACGGTCGAAAATCAAGGTTCGCGCCTTCGCAATCACGCGGGACACGCGTCGCGAGGGCAGCGTTTCGATCAATGAATACGGGCGTTCCGCGCGGTCGCTCTCCTCGCCGCTTCCTTCCCGTCCCCGACTTTTCCCCAAATCCTTTTCGTCTTTTTCGTAGCACGTTCCAAACAGAACCCATCCGGAGGGAGGTGATCCAAGCATGGCCACCAAGAAGAAAGCTGCCAAGAAGGCCGCCAAGAAGACCGCCAAGAAGGCTGTCAAGAAGGCGACCAAGAAGAAAGCCGCCAAGAAGAAGAAGTAATTCTTCTTCCCTGGTTTCAACTCGTTTGAAATCAAGGGCTTCGGGGAAGCCGGACATCGTCCGGCTTCCTTTTTTTTGTCCGGTCGCGGGATTGACGGGGATGACCGTGGCCCCGCGCCTTGCGGCCTTGCCGCCTAACGCCTTGCCGGACAAGGAAATGCGCGCGGAGGAGCCCCCGGGATCCCCGGGCCGCTACATGCGGTCGATGGCGGGGACGCCGATCAGTTCAAGCGCCTCGCCCAGGACGGATTTCGCCGCCCGCGCCAAAAGCAGGCGCTCCCGTTCCTCGTCCGAGCCCAGCACCCGGCTCCCATGCAGGAAACGGTGGGTCGCGTCGGCCAGGGAAAGCGCGAATTGCGCCAGCACGCACGGATCGCGGGTGGCCGCCGTGTTCGCGACGCGGTCGGGGAACTGGGCCAGAAGGTCGCTCACCGCGAAGGCGTTGTCCTCGCGGAGGATTTCCCAGCGGACGCCTTCCAACCCTTCCTCATGCCTGGAGTCCGGGTCGATCCCGGCCTTGCGGAGGATGCTGCACAGCCGCACGTGGGCGTTTTGCACGTAGGGGCCCGAATCGCCCTCGAAGCTGAGGGCCTGGTCCCACTCGAAGCGGATGTCGTTCAGGCGGCGGTTCTTCATCTCGCTGAAGACAAGCGCGCCCACCGCGATGCGCATCGAGAGGTCCGGGTCACGGGAGGCTTCGGGGTTTTTCTCGGCCATGATGGCCTCGATTTTCCCGCGCGCGGCGTCGAGCACGTCCTTCAGCAGGCTTGCCTGCCCGCTGCGGGTCTTGCCCTTTTCCCAGCTCCCTTCCTCGTTCTTGTGAAGCACCAGGCCGAAGGGGATGTGCTCGCAGCGCTCGTGCCACGCGCAGCCCAGCAACTCCAGCACCTTGAACAGCTGCTTGAAGTGCAGGCTTTGGCCGTTGTCCACGACGTAGAAACTGCGTTCGAACGCGTATTCCTCGTGGCGATAAAGGGCGGCGGCCAGGTCGCGGGTGATATAGAGCGTCGATCCGTCGCTCTTGCGGATGAGCGCGGGCGGCATGCCGTGAGCCTCCAGGTCCACCACCTCGGCGCCTTGGCTGCGGACGAGCAGTCCGCTTTTGTCCAGCAGGTCCAGTGCGGGGCCCAGGCGCCCGGCGAAGAACGCCTCGCCCACCCAGGAGTCGAAGTCGACGTTCAGGATGGCATACAGGCGGCGCAGTTCCGCCAAGGTGACCTCGCGAAAGGCCTCCCAAAGCTTGTGGTACCACGCGTCTCCGCCCTCCAGCCTCGCGAAGGCGCGGCGCGCCTCGTCCTCGAGTCCGGGTTCCCGCTCCGCCGCCGCGCCGAAGGCCTTGTACAGCGCGTTCAGGCGCTCGAGGGTGAGCCCCGAAAGGTCGGGCTCGCCGAGCCCTTCGCGCTCGAACATCACGATGAGCTTCCCGTACGAAGTGCCCCAGTCGCCCAGGTGGTTCACGCGCGTCACGGGGTGGCCCAGCCGGGCGAACACGCGCGACAGGCTGTTGCCGATCATGGTGCCGCGAAGATGGTGGAAGGCCAGTTCCTTGCCCATGTTGGGGGAGGAATAGTCGATGACGATGCGCTTTCCGGAGCCTTCCGCGGACGAACCGTACCGCGCGCCGCTTGACAGGACTTCGGTCACCACGCGGCGCGCGAAGTCGGCCTTGTCCACGAAGAAATTGAGGTATCCGGAAAGCGGTTCGACCTTCACGAAACCCGGAGGGGGCGTGATTCTCCCCGCCAGCTCCGCCGCGATCGCCGCGGGCGGCTTGCGCAGGGTCTTGGCGAGCGGGAAGCAGGGGAAGGAGAAATCGCCGTGATCCGCGTGCTGCGGCAAGGTGATGGCCGCCTCCACCTGGTCCTCGGGCAGTCCCGTGGCCGGTGCGACGACCTTGGCGATCTCGCGCTTAAAGGTCGTCATCGTAGTGCGCTCCGTCGGTGGAAGCGGCTTCGTCGTCCGCGTCCTTGACGTAGTCCTCGGCCCGGAGCGTCGTGGAGGGAGCGTCCGCCCAAAGGCGTTCGAGGGAATAAAACCCTCGGGTCTGCTTTTCGAAGAGATGCACGATGAGATCCCCGTAGTCGAGCACGGCCCAGCGCACGCCGGGCATGTACTCCGAACGCAACGCCTTCATTCCCTCGCGGCTCAGCGCGCGCTGCATGCCGCCCAGGATGGCGCGCATCTGGGGCTCGTTGCGGCAGGTGGCGATCAGGTAATAGTCCGCCACGGTGCTGAGGTTGCGCAGGTCCATCAGCACCACGTCCTCCGCCTTCTTGGCGAAGAGTTCGGTCGCGGCGCGCCGTGCGGTGCGCAGCGCGTCGTCGGCGGGAACTCCCGCCGGCACGGGAGCCGTGGAGGCCGCGGCCGCGGCAGGCGCCGAGGGGCCCGGCTTGGCCAGGAACGATTCGGCCACGATCTGGGCGATGCGCGCGGACTTTCCGCCCTTGATGCCCTTCAGGGCCTTGACGGGGGACGAGGCCCGCTTCGTCGCTGCGGCCGTTTTTTTCTTCGCGGGCTTAGCGGACGAGGCATCCCTCGTCGCTGCGGCCGCTTTTTTCTTCGCGGGCTTAGCGGACGAGGCACGCCTCGTCCCTGCGGCCGCTTTTTTCTTCGCGGGTTTCACGGACGAGGCATCCCTCGTTCCTGCGGCCGCCTTTTTGCGGGCCGTGCCTGCGGCCGCGGGCTTCCTGGGCGCCTTGGCGCTCACCTTGCTTTTTGCGCTGTTAGTCGTGTTGCGATTTGCGGCCATTTCCTCATGAGCTCCTTGTAGTCTTTTCCGATGATCACGGTCGCCTCGACGAGCAAGGCGGGGTTCTGCAGGTGGACGACGCGATGGGTGCCCAATGCGCGGGCCACCTCGCCCGCTATGGTGTCCGAGGCCGAGCGCGCCACCACGAGCGTATGCTCGTGGTTCCAGTCGCGCGCGTTCCCGGTCTCGATGACGTCGAAGCCGAGCCCGGCGAGGTGGTCGCGGAAGACCTCGGCCTGGCCCGCGCGGCCGCTCCCGTTGAGGACCTGGATTTGCCCGAAGTTGGGGCGAAAGGGGCGCTCCGCCTCTTCCTTGCCGCAGCCGGGAAGCGAAAGCGAGCACAGGGCTGCGGCGAGCAGCGGCGCGAGGGTTCCGGAGAGGGGGATGCGTGCCCGCGCGCGGCGGGCGAGGATCGGAGGGCGCAAGGTCAGGGAGTCCGGCTCCCCGGGAAAAGGTGCGGGGAGAAGGGCCCGTACGCTTTCAAGGCATCGGGGCCGTTGACGAGCTCGAGGTTCATCGTCAGCCTGTCGTTCGGGCGGTATTCGAGTCCCATGCGCGGCAGCACGATGGAGCCCGCGCCGGCGGATGCCTCCATGCCGGGGATCGAGGAGTGCAAGGGCGTGTGGATGCCGACGTCCACGAACATCACGAGCGGCGCGCTGAGCTGATAGCTCAGGGTGTTCAGGTAGAGTCCCGACGAGGCGGAGCCGTAGGCCCCCGACATGGCCGAGAGCGAATAGCTTTGCCGCATCGAGAAACGGTTCGGCTGCGCGAGGGCCAGCGAGGTGCTTCCCTCGCGCGCGCCCGAATGCGTCATGCCGCGAGTGTCGAAGTCGTGCCGCGAGGTCAGGAGGCTTTGCGGCTCGGCGTGCGCGTTCGTCATCGCGAACGTTGCGACGCCCGCGAAGAACACCCCCATGATCCGTGAAACCCTCATCCTGGCCCCGTTATTTCCGCCTTGTTCCGTCGTTTCCGCCTTGGGCGAACGTCGCTCCTATATAATACTACCTGCCCGAGTGCAGCCCATCACTCCATGGGCTTGTTTTCGGCGTTTACCCGCACGATTTTCTGCGAAAAATTCGCCGATTCGTCGTCCCTGAGCCAGGTGAAGGCCATGATGATGACAAGGTCGCCGACCTGAACCAGGCGCGATGCCGCCCCGTTCACGCAAATTTCGCCGTTTCCCGGTTTTTTGCCGCGGATGCAATAGGTCTCGAAGCGCTCCCCGTTGTTGAGGTCGACCACCTGGACTTTCTCGAATTCGCGGATGTCGGCCAGTTGCATGAGGGCCGGATCGATGGTGATGGAACCTTCGTAGGCCAGGTTCGCGTCGGTGACGGTGGCCCGGTGGATCTTGGACTTCAGCATTTCGCGGAGCATGAGGTAAAAATAGCCTTTTCGGCGAGGGGGGAGGGGACGGGCGGTTCCGGGCGACGCTTCGACGTTGGCGGCCGGAAAATGAACTCGGGGCGGCGCGCTGTCGTTGGGAATTGGTTGCGACGCAGCAAGGTCGAAGTCGAAGTTTCTCCCGACCCGCAACCAACCGGAGCCTTCGAAGAAAGAGTGCCGGGAGTCGGAATCGAACCGACACGGGTTTTACCCCACCGGATTTTGAGTCCGGCGCGTCTACCAATTTCACCATCCCGGCGAAGGAGGAACGGAAATATAGGAAGGGGAGGGGAGACTTCGGAAGCAATGGATGGTTCGGGTTGCTGCGGGGTCGTTTCTTCGCGACTTGTTTGCTTCGCGGACTCAAGGCCTCACCCCACCCCCCGCCCTTCGGGCGACCCCCTCCCCTCTCCCCGAGCGACGACCAAAACCCTGTGATCGCATCCGGGGAGAGGGGAGGGGGCGTTTGATTTCTGTCGTTGACTTTGTTGGGGGAGGGGTGAGGCAGTGAGTCCACGAAGACCCTAGAGGACGAAGAAAGGAAGCGGGCTTTATTCCCACCCCTCCCACGTCTCCGGCCTCACCCCCAGCGTCGCCGCGCGGCCGTTGCGGACCATCGGTGTCTTAAGCAGAAGGGAATCCGCCTCGAGGGCCGCGCGGATCCGCGCGGGCGTGGCCGCGGCGAGGCCTTTCTCGAGAAAGCGCCTTGACGCGCGGTCGACGAGGTTGTCGAGGCCGACGGCGGCGGCGATCGTCTCCAGCTCGCGCGGCGCGAGGCCCTTGACCTTGAGGTCGATGAACTGGAAGGGAATGCGCCGCTCCTTGAACCACCGCTCCGCCTTGCGGGTATCGGGACAATCACGGCGACCGAAGATCTGGATGTTCATGGGGAGAAAAATACAGCATCACAACATCACAGCAGCACAACAATAAACGAAGCCCGGAGTTTTGTTGTTGTGCTGCTGTACTGCTGTGATGTTGTGCCTCTTGTTACCCCAACACCCTCTCCGCCCAATCTCCCACCTCGGGGTATTTGACCGCGAGGGCGCCGAGCAGGCAGAGGAGCCCCGTGAGCGCCGCGAGGATCGAGAACAGGAGGCTCAGCAGCAGCTCGGTGACGCTGGCGGCGGCGAAGGCGAACAAGGCGCAAACTCCGAGGAGAACCACCGCCGTGCCCGGATTCCGGAAGGCCTCGAGCCACGCCGCCACCCAGCCTCCCGGGCCGGAGAACACCACTTCGGCGGCGCCGGCCATCGCCCAAAGGAGGAAGGCCGAGGCCAAAAGCGAGAGCAGCGCCACGGCGCCGCAGCCGAGTTTGAGCATGGGGGAAAGGTAAGAACAGGGTTTGGGAGAACGCAAAAGTCCAACAATACGACAATGCAGCAATAGAACAATAGGGCAATGCAACAATGGAGGTGAAAGAGGCGCAGGAATCAGTCACGGAAACGGGCTAAAAGGGGCCGCAGTTTGTGTTCATTGTTCTATTGTGGCATTGTTCTATTTCCCAACCTTCGAAGATCGGCATACGGAGAATCCCGAACCCTGCTATCTTCCCCTTCGTGACCCCACGGATCCCGCGACGCAGCAAGAACGACGACCTCTTCGCCGCGCAGGCCGAGGCGAACGCCCGGCCGCCGTTGGCCGACCGCATGCGCCCGCGCACGCTCGACGAATTCATCGGCCAAGGGCACATCCTGGGGCCCGGACGACTGCTTCGCCGCGCGATCCGGGCGGATCGGGTGACGTCCCTCATCTTCGCGGGGCCGCCGGGCACGGGCAAGACCACGCTCGCGCGCATCATCGCGAACACGACGAAATCGCAGTTCCTCGCCCTCAACGCCGTGCTCGCGGGCGTGTCGGAGATCCGCGACGCCATCGCCTCGGCGAAGGAGGCGCGGGCGCTCAACGGCCAGGGCACCATCCTCTTCGTGGACGAGGTGCACCGGTTCAACAAGGCCCAGCAGGACGCGCTGCTGCCGCATGTCGAGAACGGGACGATCACGCTCATCGGCGCCACCACCGAGAACCCCTTCTTCGAGGTCAACAAGGCGCTCGTCTCGCGCTCCCGCGTGTTCCAGCTGCGCTCGCTGGAAGAGGCGGACCTGCGCGCCGCGCTGGAGGCCGCGCTGCGCGACCCGGAACGCGGGTACGGAAAGCTGCGCGTCGAGGCCGACGACGAGGCCCTCGCCCACATCGTGCGCATGGCATCGGGCGACGCGCGCAGCGCGCTCAACGCCCTCGAGCTCGCGGTGGAGACGACGACGCCCGATGCCGACGGCGCGATCCGGATCACTTTGGGGGTGGCCGAGGAGAGCATCCAGCGCAAGGCCGTGCTTTACGACAAGGACGGCGACGCGCACTACGACACGATTTCCGCCTTCATCAAGTCCGTGCGCGGCTCCGATCCCGACGCGTCGCTCTACTGGCTCGCGAAGATGGTGGAGGCGGGCGAGGACCCGCGCTTTATCCTGCGCCGCATGATCATCCTCGCCGCCGAGGACGTGGGCCTCGCCGACCCCGACGCCTTGCGCGTGGTGATGGCGGCCGCGCAAGCCTACGACTACGTCGGGCTTCCCGAGGGCCAGTTCCACCTTTCCGAAGCGTGCCTGTACCTTGCCACCGCTCCCAAGAGCAACAGCACCATGGCGTACTTCGACGCGCTCGCATCGGTGCGCACCGAGCGCGCGGGCGAGGTGCCCGATCCCTTGCGCGACGCGAACCGCGACAAGGAACTGGGTCACGGGCAGGGGTACTTGTATCCCCATGCTTATCGCGACCACTGGGTGGAGCAGCAATACCTCCCCGGGGGGCTTCGCGGCCGCGTGTTCTACGAGCCGGGGGAGCTGGGCCACGAGGCCGGCCTTCGCGCCGAAGTGCTGCGCCGCCGCGAGGCCCAGTGGGCCGCGCTCGACGAGGCCGCGCCGAAGTCGGTCGCGCCCTCGCTCAAGTCGGACTGGCTGGAGCGGGCCTCGGGCGCGGGCAGCGAGGCATTGCGCCGCCTGCGCGACGATTTGTGCGCGGCCGCCGGGCTCAGGCGCGAGAGCCTTGTGCTCGACCTGGGCGGTCACCACGGCTTCCTCACTTGGGAGGCGCTGCGCCGCTGCGTCGAGGGCGGCGCATGGACGCGCTGCGGGAACGCGGAGGAAGAAGCCGAACTGGCCGCGTGGATCCGGCGCGTCGATCCGCTCAGCCGCCCCCGGCTCTTGGCTTCTCCGCTGGACGACTTGCCGCGCGCCTTGGCGGGCGCGGAGGAATCTCCGCGCTTCGACGCCATCCTCGGGCTCGGCGTGGAACCTCCCGGCACGGAATGGATGACGGAACTGGACGGGTTCCTGTCGCCCGGCGGGCGCTGGGTGCTCGCCTTCCGCAGGCCCGCCCCGGTTCCACTGGCGGAGTGGCTGGCCGAGGCGCCGCGCGAGCTCCGCGAGCGCGCGGCGAAGTTGCCTCCGTTCCAGCCGCGCCCCGCCGTGGGCGAGGCACTGGAAGCGCGCCTGCGGGACGCCGGCCGACGCGTCGAGCGATCGACGCGGCTGTACGCCGATCGGCGCCGCCTTTCGCCCACGCAGGCCCGGCAGTGGCTCGCTCGCGCTTCCGAAAACGGCGGCCCGCTCGCGGCGGCGCGGGCGGCCTTCGACGAAGAATCATGGGCCGCCGTAGCCGCCGCCGTGACCGGGCACCTTTCGGGAGGCGCGAGGGACTTCCCGTCGGCCTATGATATTCTGGTGGTGGGGCAGGGAAGCGTGAATCGAGAATAGCGGATCGTGATTCGTTCAGGCGTGAGCGGCTTCGTCACGATCCGCGAATCACCGCGATCCCCAACGATCACCGGGAACCCTTCGGCCTCGAAGCGTCCGCCCCCGCCTTGCCCTTCAGGAAAATTTCCGGCTCCAGCGCGTCCCGCACGTGCCAGGCGTAATACTCGCGGTTGCGGGGACTCAGGGCGGATTCCCGCAACTTCGCGAGGATCGACTTTCGCAGCTTCGCGAGGGCCTTGAGGCGAGAATCGTCCGCGGGATTCGGCGCGGGCGCCCGCAGGATTTCTCCCCGAAGGCGGAGCGCCTTCACGAAGGCCGGATAAAAGGCGTATCCGCCGAGGTCGAAGGCTGTGTCGGGCGCGAGCCGCCTCCCCGGAAGGCTGTCCAGCAAGGTGTACTGCCATTTGGCGAGGTTCAGGTACCGGGCGCCCGCGTAATCATGCGCCTCCACGGAGCGGATGCCCTTGGCCAGCGCGGCGCGCGAGCCCTCGAATTCGCCGGGGCGGAAGCAGATCGCCTCGTGGGTTTGCAGGAAAAGGGGCAGCGGAGAGCGAGGGTAGGCTTCACGCAGGGAACGAAAGATTTCCCGCTTCTCCCGGACCAGTTCCTCGTCGTAAGGGGAGAGGAAGCGGATGAGGTAGAACTGGCTCGCCGAGGAGGTGTATTGCCCCTCGTAGCCGCTGCGGCGCAGGTGCGCCAGGCCCGCCTCTTTGTCGACCCCATGCCCGGCGGCGCGCAGGATGGCCCGCGCCACGCGCGGCGAGGCGGATGCGCCGACGACGTTGAAGATGCCGAGCCCCATGTGGGCGTCGCGCACGGAACTGTCGCGGGCGAGGGCCTCCTCGAGCCTCGAGACGGCGTCCAGCCCGTCGTCCAGCACCTCGAGGGGAGGATCGACGTTGAGCTTGAGGATGGCGCGGAATCCCAGGATTCCGCCCTCGATGAGCAGGCAGGTCGCCTCGGTTCCAGCCTTCGCGTGCACCGGGGCGGAGCCGGCTCTTTCCCCCTTTTCCGCCCCTCCGGCCTTTCCCGCGCAGCGCGCCAGGCCTTTCGCCGATGCTGAATCCACCAAGGCGTTGAGGCGCGCCTTTTCCTCCGCGTCCCTGGCGTCGTCGCGCTCGAGGTAAAGGCCCGCCATGGCGGTCTGCAGAAGCCGGCTCAAGGGCGCGAGATCCTCGCGCTCCTCCTGCGCGTCCATCTTTCGCAGAAGGTCCAAGGCGCGCGCGAGGTTTCCATCGTGGAAGGCGCGCAAGGCTTCGTGCGCGCGCATGCTTTGCGACTCCGCGATGCCGGGATAGAACTTCGTCGCGGGCGCCGCCGATGCCTGCCCGGCGGGCGCCGCAGGGGCCGGGACGACGGCCAGGCATGCCGAAATGGCTATTTTCGCGGCACGCGAAGCGCGCATGCCCATGAAGTACCTAAATCCCACCAAGCTTTGAAGCCCGCCCGCCCCTCATCCCGCCCCCGACACCGGGCTCCGACCGCCCTGCGCTGGTTCGACCGCCTCAACGCGCGCTTCTGGCGGGCGCTGGCCCGCGCCGCGAGCGAGAGCGGGCCGGCGGGCGGCGCCGGGGCGCGCGTCGCCCGGGCCGCGCGAATTCTCGTGCTCGCCGCGCTCAGCTTCAATGTCAACGAGGTGCCCGTGCGCGCGGCGGCCCTCGTGTTCACCACCTTGCTGGCTTTCATCCCGTTCGCGATCATCCTCTCCTCCGCGGCGGGATGGCTGGGATACATCGAGCTGTTCGGCGAGATGATTCCCTACCTGATGTCGTCGCTCAACCTGGACCTGCCCATCGATCCGTTGCTCGCCGCGCTGGACCGCGCGGGGTCGATCAGTTTCCGGCAACTCGGCCTCTTCGGCAGCCTCGGGCTGCTCGTCGGTTTTTACCTCTCGATGAGCAGCGTCGAGGAGGCGATGAACCGCGTCTGGAACGTGCGCGGCAGCCGGGGGCCGGGCGCCAGCTTCGCGCGCTATACTCCGTTCCTGCTCTTGTTGAGCGCGCTGGTCATCGCGCTGGTTTATCTGCTGGTGCACGCCCGCGAATTGATGGAAACCCTTGGCTTCGGCCGGCTGCCGGAGGTCCTCTCGCATTTTTCGCTTCCCGGCAGCGCGTGGTTGTTCGGCTCGCTCGGGGTCCTCATTCTCATGTGGATCCTGATGTTCCTGATGACCCTGCTTTTGCCCAAGGCGAGGGTGCGGACGTCCACGGCCATGCTCGGCGCCACGGCGGGAATCGTTCCGCTCTACGCGTTGACCCGGGTGCTTCTGCTGTTCCCCGCGATTTTCGTGGAGCGCAACCAGATGTTCTATGGTTCGCTGGCCGTCGTCCCCGTTGCGCTCCTCATCGTCTACGTGTTCTGGATCTGCGTGCTTTTCGGCTGCGCGGTCGCCTTCGTGCACGAGCGCCTGCGGCACGACGCGGGTCATGCGTTCTTCGCGCGCGGGCACGGCCTCGTCGCCGACTGGCAGGCGGCGATGCGCGAGACGAGGGAGCTGTACAAGAGGTAGGGGGGGGACTCTTCGCAGGCATTTCCTTTCGTCGGTGATTCGGGCCGACAAGCGGCCTCATGCCCTTGGCTGCGGGATTCTTCGATGTCGAAGCCTCGGAGGATTCGGGAGAGAATAACGGGACATCACAACATCACAGCAGCACGGCAATGGAACGCACCGGTTATCCAAGGCCGTTGAATTTCTGTTGTTGTACTGCTCACCCCGCCCGCCCCCGCCTCGCGCGCTTGCGTTCTGCTGTTGTGATGCTGTGATGCTGAGTTATTGTGTTGTCCCCAGCCCCAAACCATCGAAGAACGGATTTCGAAGGATCCCGAACCCAGGAAGCTTCGGTCCCGAAAGGATCCCGGACCGACGAAGCTTGGCGTTCGAAGAACCCCCCAATTCCCCCTGAAACCGCATTGAATTCCCCCCCTCGGGCGGCTACCTTTGGCCCTTCGAAATCGGGGGATTTGGCCATGTACAAGGTTCAAACGCTCAATAATATCTCGCCGCAGGGGCTCAAGCACTTCACCGATGAGTACGCGGTGACGACGGATGCCGGTGCTTCCCCCGACGCCCTGCTGGTGCGCAGCGCGCTGGTGGACGCGGAGGGGTATCCCACCGTGCAATGCATCGCCCGCGCCGGCGCCGGGGTGAACAACATCACCATCGACAAGGCCACCGAGCGCGGCATCTGCGTGTTCAACACCCCGGGCGCCAATGCGAACGCCGTCGCCGAGCTGGTTTTCATCATGTTGGGCGTGGCCGCGCGGCGCGTGCATCACAGCATCGAGTTCACGCGCTCCCTGGCGTCCGAAGGGGACGACAAGGCCCTGAACGAGAAGGTCGAGAAGGGCAAGTCGCGCTTTGCGGGCTTCGAGATGATGGGCAAGACCCTCGTGGTCATCGGCTTGGGCAAGATCGGAGTGCTGGTCGCGAACGCGGGGCTCAAGCGCGGCATGCACGTGATCGGCTACGACCCTTTCCCCACGCTCACCAATGCCCACGCGCTCGACAGCCGCGTCGAGATGTCGCACGACCTCGAGGCCGTGATCCGCGCCGCCGACGTGATCTCGGTGCATGTCCCGCTCTCGGAGCACACCAAGAACCTGATCGGCGAGAAGCAGATCGGGACCCTGCGCGACGGCGTGGTACTGCTCAACTACGCCCGCAAGGGCATCTACGACGACGCGGCGGTGCTCAAGGCCGTCGAGTCGGGCAAGGTCCAGGCCTACGTCACCGACTTTCCCACCAAGGCGCTGCTCGCCAACGACAAGGTGATCTGCACGCCGCACCTCGGGGCCAGCACGGCCGAGTCGGAGGAGAACTGCGCGGTCATGGCGGTCAAGCAGGTGCGCAACTACCTCGAGTACGGCG